>JBKJOA010000174.1:0-14771 GCA_046593365.1 Limisphaerales bacterium | reverse complement strand
TTGATTGCAACGCGCTGCGGCTGGTCGAGGACGACCCAGCTGAGCTCCGGCCAAATCTAATTCTCACTTCGGAGTTCGGGTTTAACTCATTCTTTCTACCTGATATGCGTCAGCCCTGAGGCTTAGTCAGCGCGCACTGGACAAGGCAGAAACAAGCGGTAGCGTGAATCCAGCGAACGCATTTTATGAAAACCACATCCCCAATCAAAATCCCAAGGCAATCGGTATTTGGAACTGCGGCATTATTGGTCGTGGTCGGCATTGTCATCGGAATGGCTGGTAGCATTTGGGGAAGCGGCGCGTTGGTTGGTTTGGGAGTTGTTTTGGCGGGTTTCTCCGCCTTCCGAGAAGGTCATCTGACAATTTGGTAAGCATTGTGAGTTTCGAACAAATTTGAAGTGAAGTCTTTTTCTGACTGCCGCCTCTACACCTTCGTCGATACCGCTTACTTGCACGGACGCGATGTGGCTTTCATCGCACAGCAACTTTGCAATGGCGGTTCGGACATCATTCAACTTCGCGCCAAAAATTCTTCGCCTGACGAAATCCGGCGCATGGCGGAAATCATTTTACCCATCACCCATCGCGCGAAAATTCCTCTCGTCATCAACGACCATTTGCAAATCGCGCAGGAGATCGGCGCGGAGTTTTGCCATCTCGGCCAGGAAGATTTTTTCGGCGCGGGCAACACGCACGTTTCCCAACTGAAAATTCGTAGGAGACGAGGTGACGAGGCTCATTCTAATTCGGAAGATGGAACGCAGAACGTGGAATCTAGTCAGAGCCTCCTCACGTCGGCTGCTACGAATATTAAAATCGGCCTCAGCACTCACGCGCCCGCCCAAGCCGAGCGCGCCATCGCCGCTGGCGCAGATTACGTCGCCATCGGCCCGATTTACGCGACGGGAACCAAGCCAACCGCAAAACCGGTCACGCTCGATTACATCCGTTGGGCGGCGGTGAATGTAAAAATCCCGTGGTTCGCCATCGGCGGGATCAATTTGCAAAATCTCGATGAAGTCTTGGCCGCAGGCGCGAAACGGATTTGTGTCGTTTCCGCGATTTTAAATTCAAACAACATTGCCCAAACCTGCCTTGAGTTCCGCAAGCGATTGAAATAAAACCGCGACTTGTTTGTTTCGTTTTCCCTGATATTTTTCCCCCGTGAAAGCCGACACATTACGTGAGTTGATCGAAGTGAATCCGTTCAAGCCGTTTTCCATAAATCTGGCGGATGGAAGGGCGTTGAAAGTTCCCCATCGCGACTTCATTTCTGTTTCTCCTAATGCTCGAATGCTAACGGTTTGGGATCAACACGACACCGCCAATCTCATTGATTTAATGCTCGTAATCGGGTTTCACGTCAAAGGGCAAAGCAACGGACACACGAAGTCTTCTAAATAACGGCGTCGCTTCCGGTAAAATCAAAAATCAAACTTAATGAGCGTTCTCATCGTCGGTTCCACTGCCCTTGATTCCATTAAAACTCCCAAAGCGGAAAATCCGCGTTTGCTGGGTGGGTCCGCCAGCCATGCCGCTGTCGCCGCGAGCTTTTTTGCGCCGGTAAAACTGGTGGGCGTCGTCGGGAAAGATTTTCCCAAGCGCTACGTCTCGCTCTACAAGAAACACAAAATCGATTTGGAAGGGTTGCAAATCGTCGATGGCAAAACGTTTCATTGGTCAGGCGAATACGAAGTGAACATGAACAATCGCCGCACGCTCGCGACGGAACTCGGCGTTTTTGAAACTTTTTCTCCGAAACTTCCCGCGTCGTATCAAAAATCTGATTTCGTTTTACTCGCGAACATCGCGCCGTCGCTGCAAAGCCATGTGCTTGACCAGATGCGCCGCCCGAAATTCGTCGTCGCTGACACGATGGATTTGTGGCTGAACATCGCGCTGCCCGATTTGCTGAAACTTCTCAAACGCGTCGATGGTTTTGTCCTCAACGATTCCGAGGCGCGCCAATTGACGAAGGAAGACAATCTTTTGGTCGCTTTGAAAAAGATTCACAAGCTTGGACCCAAATATGTGATCGTGAAAAAAGGCGAGCACGGCGCAATTCTTTCATCGCGCAACGGTTTGTTTCTTTCACCGGCGTTTCCGCTGCCACATGTCGTTGATCCGACGGGTGCGGGTGATTCATTCGTCGGCGGAATGATGGGTTACCTTTCGACCGCCAACGGGCCGATTGAAAAAAATCTTCGCCGCGCCATGATTTACGGCAGCGTGGTGGCGTCGTTCTGCTGCGAAGGGTTTGGTTTGAAGTTCACGACCCGCATTACCCGTAAAGCCATTGACCAACGCGTGAAGAAATTGGAATGGCTTGCGCGGTTTTAAACAAGATCACTGATAGTCAACAACGCTTGCAATCCGTAAGAAGCCCATCCATGCTACAGTTGCAAACATTTCGAGGTGCCCAGCGCCTGACGTATAATTCATGAGTACATCTCCAGAATCCGAATTTGATTTAGATAAGCTTTTCCTCCCGAAATGGGCCCAGGAATCTCCAAACGTAAATAAGTATGCCAAACATGCTGGCGATGATCGCGCTCCGCGTGACGAAGGTCGGCGTGGCACTCGGCCACCCGGACGCAGTTTTGGCGGACCCCGACCCGGCGGCCAGTCCGGCGGCCCGCGCGTCAATCGCGACGGTGGCGCAAAACCCCAGGACGGACGTAGCCCGCAACGCGGCGGTGGGAACGTTGGTCGCGACCACTTTCGTCGCGACGAACCGCAAGAACGGCGTGCCCCAGAACCTTTTGCAGAAATCGCCGTGACTTTGTTGCCTGACGAAAAAGGGGTTGAGTCTTTGACCCGGCAAATCAAAATGACAGGCCGAGCCTATCCTCTCTTTGAAATTGCCAAACTCGTTTTGCAAAAGCCGGAGCGGCAACAGGTCAAGTTCGAGGTGATCAAGAAAGCCGAAGGGAAAATTGCACAGCCGCTTTTCCTTTGCGCGCTCGACGATTCCCTTTGGCTCTCGGAAGCCGAGGCGGTATCGCATGTTCTCGAAAAACATTTTGGCACTTTCTACCAAGCTGATCGCACACCGACTGATCCGCCAAAAGGCACCTACACGTTTGTGGCGCAGTGCGGGATGAGTGGCCTCATACTTGGCCCACCGAATTATCACGATTACCAAAACCAGTTGCGCAAACTTCATGCCGAACGCTTTTCACGGTTGCCCTTTGAGGCATTCAAGGCGCGCGTAAAAATTGTGAAGGACGAAGCCATCGTCAAAAAGTGGATTGACGATCAAAGCTTCAAGACGGAATTCGTATGTTTGAATGTCCCGGAAGCAACCCGGTTGCAAACCCGCGAACAGGTCGAGAAACATTTTCGCGAAACCCATCTGGCCAGCATCATCAAAGAAGTCGAGTCGCACACCTTGAGCGGCCCGGCGAGTCGGCTGCAGCGTTCGCCCGCTTTGCAACGAGTGGTGCGCGAAGCGTGGGAGGAGCAACGTCGGTTTCCAATCAAGCTGGCGACAATTCTCAGCCAGTTGTTCGCGCAACGCGGCTTGCAGTTTTTCAAAGTAAACAAAACCATCACGCACGTCTCCGTCGCACGCCCCCATTTTCTGGACCTGGAAACCACGCCCGTTTCTGATGGCGTCAAGAAGATTGTCGAGTTTATCAACGTCAACCCGAAATGTTCGCGACGAAAACTCATTGAAGCGCTCGCGCCCTCTGGTGCCACCCCCGAAGAGCAGAAGAGCAGCGAACCGACCGCTGAGCAAACCGCCATCATCGGCGATTTGCATTGGTTGATTCATCAAGGGCATGTGATCGAATTTGCAGATGGACTTTTGGAAACCGCCAAAAAGCCCTTGCTGAAACCACAGAAGCCCGAACCCAAAGCCACTGCCGGCAACGGCAGTCCGTCCGTGGCAAAAATGGAATCGGTGCCGAATGCGAGCATTGAGGAGATTGAACCCAAAATGGCGGAATTAGAAGCAGTGCGACCGGAGCTTGCCACCGCTGAAACTGCTTCAACCAACGACGCTGGCGACGTGACGCGCCCTGATCCCGTCGAGGAAAAGCAGGAAGAAGCGCCCACTATCACACCGAGTGCGTAATGCATTTCGATCGGCTTGGGTGCCGAAAATAAATTATGGCCTTTAGCAAATTTGGACTTTCACCAGCGATTCTTGAGGGAGTCAAAGCAATGGGTTATGTGGATCCGACGCCGATTCAACTCCGCGCCATCCCGCTGATTGTCGCCGGAAAAGATGTCATTGGCAGCGCACAAACCGGAACGGGAAAAACCGCCGCGTTCGCGTTGCCGATTCTTTCCAAGCTCGGCGAACACAGCCAGGCTACGCGTGTTCTGGTGCTCGAACCAACCCGTGAATTGGCGGCGCAGGTGGAAACGGCGATTCGCGACTTTGCGCGGTTTACCAATCTGCGCGTTGCCGTGGTGTTTGGCGGAGTGGGTTATGGCAAACAAATGGACGCGCTGCGAACGGGAATCGATGTTCTCGTCGCCACGCCCGGACGGTTATTGGACCACATCGAGAAGGGCACTTGCAAACTCGATAAAGTCGAATATCTCGTGCTCGACGAAGCGGACCGGATGTTGGACATGGGCTTTCTGCCGGATGTCCGGCGTATTTTAGATCGCTGTCCTCGCAAACGCCAAACCTCGCTTTTTTCCGCCACGATTCCTCCACAGATTGAGACGCTCATTAAATGGGCCATGCACGAACCGGAGACGATTGAGATTGGCGCGCGCCGCACTCCCGCAGAAACGGTCAAGCATGTGATTTATCCCGTCGCTGAAGATCAGAAATCCGATTTGCTGCGCGCACTGTTAGACCGGGTAAATTATGAATCAGTCATCATTTTTTGCCGAACCAAACATCGCGCGGATCGAATCGCGCATTTGCTCAAAAAAAATACTCACGCGGTGGCAGTGTTGCATTCCAACCGAACGCAACGTGAGCGCGAAGAAGCTTTGCTCGGTTTTCGTAATGGCCGTTACGAAGTTCTAGTCGCCACGGATATAGCCGCGCGCGGTTTGGACATTGCCGATGTCAGTCACGTCATCAATTACGACGTGCCGCAACATCCTGAAGATTACATCCACCGTATCGGGCGGACGGGTCGCGCGGAAGCCGCTGGCGACGCCTTCACGTTGATGGTTGCGGAAGACTCGCAGCACGTTTATGCGATCGAACGCTTTATCAGCCAAAAGATCGCGCGCGTGAAATTGGAGGATTTTAATTACAACTACACGGCGCTTTTTGAAGAGGGCAAACCAGGACAACCACAAGGGTACGAACGAAAGGTCAAAGGCGTTCGGCTCAGTGGCGGTTATTTCTTTGGGCCTGCTCGTCGTCGGAAACGTTAACAATCAGGCTCACCATGAAAAAATTTCTCTGTGTTGTTTCTGGAGTTATTTTGTTTAGCTCCCTCACCGCGTTCGCCTGGGACTACGAAGGCCATCGCATGGTCAACCAGATTGCACTCGCTTCTTTGCCGACTAATTTTCCAAGCTTCATTCGCACGCCGGCCAACCAAGAGCGTGTGACATTTTTGAGCGGGGAAGCGGACCGCTGGCGCAACACGACTGAGCTGCCGCTTAAACATTTCAATGGCCCGGACCACTACATCGACATTGATGAGTTGGAACTTTATAAACTTTCGCCCGGCTCTCTCAGCCATTTCCGTTATGAATTTGTCGGACAACTCGCCGTTGCGCGCGCGATGCATCCGACCAATTTTCCGCCCGTTGACGAAACGAGGAACGAAGACAAGACTCGAACACTGGTCGGTTTGCTGCCGTGGACCCTCACTGAATATTACGCAAAACTTAAATCAGGTTTTTCATATTTAAAAACTTTTGAAGCCGGCGGCACACCCGAGGAAATTACCAACGCGCAACAGAACATTATTTACATCATGGGCGTGATGGGCCACTTCGCCGGTGACTCTACACAACCATTGCACACCACGGTTCATCATCATGGTTGGGTGGGAGCGAATCCAAAAAACTATGCGACCAATTCGAGCATTCACGCCTGGGTTGACGGGGGATATCTGAAGAGCGCGGGCATTCGATTTCCTGAAATGCGTTCGCGAGTGCGACCGGCCAAAGTGTTCTCTGCCACGTCGCCCAACGCCGCCACGCCTGATATTTTTCCGACGGTCATGAACTTCATTCTCGTTCAGCACAAATTAGTGGAACCGCTGTATCAATTGAACCAAAACGGCAGCCTCTCAGACCACGGAGAAGCAGGTTCAAAAGGACGCGCTTTCATCACGCAACAGTTGCTTGCCGGCGGGCAATTTCTCGGCGATTTGTGGTACTCGGCGTGGCAATCCGCCCCCATCGACACCTTCCTGAAGTCGCAATTAGCGAAGCGTAAACTCGCTGAAACGGCTCCTGTCCCTGCGCAGCCGTAATAATTTACCTCGTAAAAGTTGAATTTTGGGATTGCTTCTTTCCTAAAGCAGTTCAAATAAAAGGCATGGCTAAAGCACCTACAAAAACAAAAGCAACTAAAGCACCGAAACGTAAACCCAATGCGGCGTTCATGAAACCGGTTCAACCGGATGACAAACTCGCTGCAGTCGTCGGCTCCAAGCCGCTGCCTCGAACCGAATTGACCAAGAAGCTTTGGGAATACATTCGCAAGAACGGATTGCAGGATAAAAAGAAACGCACGATGATCAATGCGGACGCTGCCCTCAAAGCCGTATTCAACGGCAAGGCGACAGTCAGCATGTTCGAGATGACGAAACTCGTCTCCGGCCACGTCGCCAAGTAAGCACGTTTGGTTCTCCGTTTCTCCACGACACTAGGGTTGCTTTTGCAATCCTGGTGTCTTTTATTTCTTGCGCGCGTCACTCAGCGTGCCTCACAGACGCAATTCTGTTTTTTGCATCGGTAGCTCAATTGGATAGAGCTTCTGACTTCGGATCAGAAGGTTACAGGTTCAAGTCCTGTCCGATGCACCATTTTCAATTTTTGCAGTCTCGCTCGAGATTGGCTTTTTCATCTTTCTTCTATTGCAAAAAAACAAAAGTCCTCGGTTGGCACACTTTTTACCCGGCTCGAATTATTTTAAGTTGCTCGATAAATTCGACCTCTTAAACTCCTGCTCACCAAACGCAGAAGGTGGTTAAGGAACTTCCTGCTATTCACAACGCTTATATTTATGAGTCCCTTCCATTCGGGAATGAATCATTGGCAGCGCCAGTGGCTGACTGATCGGTTGCAAAAAAAGAATCAGAATCCGCCGTCGTCGGAATCCTTCGCCCCCGCAATCAGCAGCAAACCCAAACGGTCTCGACCATCAAAATTAAAAGAGAAGCCAACTGTCGTTCGCCTCGCCACCGAATCCGACCTCGTCGCGATCAATGATATTTACAACCATTACGTGCTTCATTCGACCTGCACCTATCAGGAAGAACCGGAATTGATCGAGGGCCGTCAAAAATGGTTTCGACATCATGGCGACAAACATCCGGTGATCGTCGCAGAGGTGGAGGGCGAAGTGGTCGGCTGGGGATCGCTCTCGGCTTATCACGCACGCTGTGCTTACCGGCACACGGTTGAGAATTCAGTTTACGTTCATCACCAACATCAACGTCGCGGCATTGGTGCGCTGATATTACAAGGGCTGATCTCGCGCGCCCGCAGTCTCGGCCATCGCGCTATCATCGCGGGCATTGATGCAGACCAATTGGGCAGCGTCGCTTTACATACCAGGTTTCGCTTTGAAAAAGTCGGACACTTCAAGCAAGTCGGCTTCAAGTTTAATCGCTGGCTTGACGTGATTTACATGGAGCTGATCCTCAACGCGGTCTGACAGACACTCGCAGTATGAGACAAAGCGGCAGTGGCAGCGGTATCGTGCATGGGCGCGATTGGAACGATTGCAGAGAATCGACCATGCGCGGTGGTTCCGGTGCCGTTGAGTGTGGAGTTGTCGGAAAGGGGATGAACGGAAAAAGTGTATTTTTTCCAAATGATCCCATGTTTGAGAACATTAGTGAAGCAACCGAATCAACGACAGTGAGCGCGGGTTTTATTTACAACGGCAACCGGCATGGCAAGCTGGGGAAAAGAAATGCTCCGTAATCATTTCGTTATGTTGCCAATTCACGGATGAATAGTTTGGTCCAGGATTTTTCCACGCATCCGTTTCTGCCCGGCAGCGTTCTCGCCTCAATCATCGGTGACCCGCCAAGCCGTAAACTCCTGCCACTGGATCGCGCCGCCCATCTTCGGTTTAACAAACAGAATACCGTGGAAATCGTCGGCCATTTCCAAGATTCTGGAATGCTCGATGAGCAGCAGGCCGCAAAAATTTTGGACTGCGATGCGCAATTTGTTCTCGAGTTCAAACTTTTGGAACCCAACCTTGCGGAAACGGCATCGGTCGCCGGGGCGGATTTTGAAGCGGTAAAACAACTGGCACGCGCCCTCTTTAGCGCGCGTTTGATGGCGGAATATTTGGAGATCCTAACCCCACCCGAGCTTTCCTACGAAAAGACCGCGCAGGGCACAACTGATTTACTGGAGAGGTTGTATGATTATTTTCGGCGGATCGTGGGCGGCGCGTGGTCGGAATTTTTTCCGCGCTCGCAATTCGATTTGCTCACGGATGCCACCGCGCAGTTTTGGCTGGCTTGTCTTTACGGCAGCCGAACGAGCGATATGGCGAATGAATTCGTGGGCATTTATCGACGGGCACATCAGGACCGCCTTCAAGCGCTCAATCAAAATCACCGACCGGATCGCCGACTGCAAATCAAGGATGCGATTACCGATTACGTGGACAGCGCGAAGGAAAAATTTTCAAAGCTGCACGACGTGGTGGAAAAAGAAGCGGCCGCAGGACTCGACCAGGCCTTTCAGGAAATTGCCCGCATCATCACTAAGCTGGAACTCCCGCCGCTGGTTCTTTTTTATTATCAATTTCTTACCGAAGAAATTTGCAATGCGTTTTCCAAAATGGACAGCACGGTTACTTCGAAGGAAAATCGGTTCAACCAATATCTTCTCCGGCAAATCGCCGCTATCGTGGAGGAGCATTGCCGCAACGCAGAGGCGGGTTCTTTCACAGGCGAAACGCTGGACCATGTTTTCAAAGAACTCGATGAGATGGTTGGAATTGTGACTGTGAAGGAAAAAGTTCGGCAGACGGCGAACTTCGCAAAAATTCAACAACTCCGCGTCGCGCAAGGATTGAAGACCATCCCAACCAGTTACCATTCCGTTTACACCGGAAATCCCGGCACCGGCAAAACGACGGTCGCTCGTTTAATGGGGCGCATTTTTAAATCTCTCGGCGTTTTGAAAAAAGGTCACGTCATCGAATGTGACCGCTCAGCACTCGTTGCCGAATATATCGGCCAGACCGCGCCGAAAACCAACGCGGTCATCGATTCTGCCCTCGATGGAATTTTATTTATCGACGAAGCGTACAGCCTGAACAAGGGCGAAAAGGATTTCGGGCCGGAAGCGATCGAGACTCTGCTCAAGCGGATGGAAGACAATCGCAACCGGCTCATCGTGATTGTCGCGGGCTATCCTGAGTTGATGGAAAAATTTATTAATTCGAATCCGGGTTTGCATTCTCGCTTCACGCGTTTCATCCCATTTCCTGATTACGCTCCTCTGGAACTTTGCCAAATCTTTGGATCCATGTGCCGTAAAAATGGCCTCTCGCTCGTTCCTCCACTTAAAGAGCGGCTCGTTCACCACTTCCATTTTTTGCACGGCGAGCGCTCTGAAAATTTCGGCAACGCGCGCCAAGTGCGAAATACGTTTGAAGCCGTCATCACCGCACAAGCGTCGCGACTGGCCGGCTTGCAACAGATCGACGCGAAATCATTGGCGACACTGGAATCCGCTGATTTAATTTCGCCGAGCGATGTCGTCCGTAACGAATATTTGCAGACGGAAAGAATCTATGTTGTTCCGTGTCCGCACTGCGGAAAAATTTATCGGTGGAAAGCAGACCTCGACATTTATTTGGCGGACTGCGCCCAATGCGGAAAAACCTACGATGCGGAGTTTGGCCAGGTGGAATCGTAGCCGGGTTTAGATTCCTTCGCCGATTGACGGGAACGTTTCGTAAGTTGTAGCCACTTCATCCCCGAGATCTTCCTCTTTTGATAAAATGCGATAGTTACGGATTTGCACCGATACTTTTTGGCCGTCGGCTAAATTCATTCGCGCATAATCCTCTTTGCTGATTCGCGAACGCAAAACCAAACCACTCGGCAAAACCAGTTCCAGCCTCAACATAACCCCAAGAAAATAGGTGTGACGCAAAACAGCCTGGTAGCGGTAGGCGGTCAGGTCAGGAGAAACCTGGACGGCGTAGGGCCTGAAACCGATTCGCATTTTCTGGCCCTGAGATAATCCGTGCGCGGGAAATTCAATTTCGTTGGCGCGGGCCAAACCATTATGCACCGTGAGTTCAAGAATATTCATCACGCCCACGAATCGCGCGACAAACTCGTTGGCAGGTTGCTCGTAAATTTCTCGGGGTGTGCCGATTTGTTCCAGGTCGCCTTTGGAAAAAATCACGATGCGATCGGAAACTTCCATCGCTTCTTCTTGATCGTGCGTCACGAAAAGCGTTGTAACTTTTAAATCGTGATGCAGATGAACAAGCCATTGCCGCAACTCCTGCCGGATTTTTGCGTCCACCGCGCCAAACGGTTCGTCGAGCAACAGCACGTCCGGCTTCGGGGCGAGCGCGCGCGCGATGGCGATGCGCTGGCGTTGTCCTCCGGAAAGCTGATGTGGATAGCGTTTTTCCAATCCTTGCAAGTCGAGCAGCTTCAACAATTCAGCGACGCGCGCATCGATGTCAGCCCGTTTCCATTTTTTAATTTTCAAGCCAAACGCGATGTTTTTGAACACCGTCATGTTCTTGAACAACGCGTAGTTCTGAAAAACAAAACCAATGTTGCGCTTCTGGACTTTGATGTCGTTGACTCGCTGGCCGCGAATAAAAATGTCGCCCTCCGTGGGAATTTCCAAACCGCCGATCATTCGCAGCACGGTCGTTTTCCCGCCACCGCTCGGTCCCAGCAATGCAACCAACTCGCCGTCGTTTACGGAAAAACTCACATTGTTAACTGCGGACACCTCGCCAAATTTTTTGCTGACGTTTCTAATTTCGATACTCATGTCCGAGATGTATTTTCCGGTGCAACCGCGCGTTCAGCGAGTTCGTATTCTCTTTGCGTTCGCCATTCCAAATACGTTTTAAAGCCAAGCGTAAAGAGCGCCAGCAGTGCCAGCAAACTGGCAACGGCAAATGCGCCTGCGGCATTGTATTCGTTGTAAAGTTTTTCCACGCGCAATGGCATCGTGTCGGTCAGGCCGGTGATGTGGCCAGACACAACGGACACCGCCCCGAATTCTCCCATCGCCCGTGCGTTACAAAGAATCACTCCGTAGAGCAAACCCCATTTCACCGATGGCAAGGTCACGTGCCAAAAGGTTTGCCACCCGTTTGCGCCGAGCGTCATCGCGGCTTGCTCCTGCTCTGCGCCGGTCGCCTGCATCACGGGAATAAGTTCGCGCGCGACGAATGGAAACGTGACAAACACGGTGGCCAAAACAATCCCGGGCACCGCGTAAATGATTTTGATATCGCGAGCATCAAGCCAGGGACCGAGATAGCCCTGCAAACCGAAAAGTAAAACGAACATTAAACCGGACACCACGGGCGACACGGCGAAGGGTAGATCAATCAACGTGATCAGAATGGATTTGCCTCGAAATTCGAACTTCGCAATGGCCCACGCAGCGGCAAGCCCGAACACCAGATTCAACGGAACGCTGATCGCCGCGATGATGAGCGTGAGGCGAATGGCCGACCACGAATCCGGGTCTTTCAAGGACGCCCAATAAAAACTTATTCCTTTGGCGAAAGCCTGGGCAAAAACATTGACAAGCGGCAGCAAAAGAAAAACCAGCGTGAACGCCAGCGCAATCGTGATGAGCGTCCATTTTGCAAACGGCGATTCTTCGATGCCGCGACGCGACGCGACATTAAGCTGCCCGTTCTGAGATTTTATTGCGCGGGCCATTTTATTGATTAAAACGGCTCGCCCAAACTTCGAGCCAATTGATGCAAGCCAGGATCAGGAACGAAATAATCATGAGGACGGCCGCAATCGCCACCGCGCCATGCACGTCAAATTGTTCCAGACGAATGACGATGAGGTAGGGCGCAATTTCTGTTTTGAAGGGCAGGTTGCCCGAAACGAAAACAATGGAGCCGTATTCACCAACCGCGCGAGCAAACGCCAGCGCAAATCCCGTCACGATAGTAGGAAATAGCGTGGGCATGAGAATCGCGCAAAAAGTCCTGAGCCGGCTCGATCCAAGGGTCGCGGCGGCTTCCTCAACTTCGCGTTCCAGATTTTGCAAAACCGGCTGTAGCGTTCGCACCGCAAAAGGTAATCCCACAAACGTCAACGCAATCACGACGGCCAGCGGCGAGTAAGCACCCTTGATTCCGTCTGGCGGAAAATGACTTCCCAGGAAACCCGCCGGCCCGAATACGTGAAGGCCAAACCAGCTTTCCGGCGCGAAGAGCCATCTTCCCAGCCAACCATTCGCCGCAAACATATTCGACAACGTCAATCCAGCCACAGCAGTGGGCAGCGCGAATGGAAAATCGACGAGCGCATCGATGAATCGTTTGCCCGGAAATTCGTAACGCACCAGAACCCAGGCCAGCAGCGTGCCCATCAGGGCGTTAATCACGGCGGCGATTCCTGCCGCGCCAAAGGTTAATTTGTAGGCGGCAAGCGCACGTTCTTCCGTGACCAGCTTCCAAAATTCGCTCCACGACATTTCAAACGTTTTCAGGAAGAGAGCGGCAATTGGAATCAGCACTAGTGCGCTCAAATAAAAAATTGTGTAGCCCATCGTCAGCCCAAAGCCGGGCAGCGGATTATATTTTTTTTCGAACATGGGCGCGTTGAGACTAGCTATTTGTCCATTTTATTAGCAACTCTAGAGCGACGAAACGGCTGGGGCATTGCTGAAAGAACAGTGCGTGTCATGTGTCGTCAAAGCCCGATTAAATATTCTGAGCGATCGCGATGAGGTAGCGGTATTCGACCAGGATGGCCTGGAGCGCTGCGGCGTTCGCTTCAACCTGCCGATGCAACGAAGCTTTCTGCGGAGTTTCAAACGTGATTTCAAAGGGCGGACGAACCAAACCGCGAGGCGCTTGCAGAACGCCGTGATAGCCCTCGGTGATGATTCCTTCGCGGGATTTAAAACCATCAATCATTTCATTTCGGTTGCGCGGGAGAAAATGTTCAGCCTCGCGCAAGGCTGGTTCGAGAAGATTTTCGGAAAATACCGCTCCGTTAACGAACCCATAAAGGCCATCGCTGGTATCGTCCGCGTGCAGCGAAACAATTCCGTCCAACGCATGAGTCCAGACTTCTGTTTCCAGTAAACGCACTTCTGGTTCGGTGGAGTTTTTCCAGAATTCGCGGTTCAAATCTTTTCCGCTCCGCGAATTCCGTGTGTTGTCCTCGAAGCCGGTCGGATTGCAGACCGGATAAATAAAAAGCGCATATCCTTTGGCGATTTCAGGGTTCGTTTCGAGCGCCGAAACAAATCGAGTCAAGGCCAGCGCACCTTCCGGTTCATCGCCGTGCAGGGTGGCAAAAATGCCGACGCGAATGACGTCGCCGCCGCCCTTGTCTCCCAGATAAATGTAGCGCGGCAACGAATAAGTGTGTCCATCGCTTTCAAATTTCCCAAAAGGTTTGCTCAACAAATTGGTGGAGTTTCCCGCAATCTGTTCCAAGGGGGAAAGAATTCGATCCAGCCCACGTTTTTGAGAAACTGTTTTTTCCACAACAGGAAATTCAGCCTGAATTGTCGTATTCATCAAATTGTTTTTCTTTGGTTAGCGCGGCGGACCGAATGCACTCCGATCCACCGCTTTTATTCCGGAATTAATTATTTGCCCGATTGGCCTGTTGAATTTGGTCAAAAGCTCCGCCGTCAGCAAAATGCGTTTTATTGGCCTTCGCCCACCCGCCGAAAACTTCATCAATGGTGAAAAGCGTTAGCTTCGGGAAATCAACTGCATATTTTTGCGCCGCAGATGCAAGGCGCGGGCGATAATGATTTTTCGCGGCAATTTCCTGGCCTTCCGGCGAGTAAAGATATTCGAGATACGCCTTGGCGATTGCTTCCGTGCCGTGGCGTTTGGCAACTTTGTCCACCACCGCGACGGGTGGTTCGGCCAAAATGCTGACGGATGGCGTGACCAATTGGTATTCGCCTTTGCCTAATTCTTTAAGCGCAAGAATCGCTTCGTTTTCCCAGCCGACCAGAACGTCGCCAATTGCGCGTTGAATGAAAGTCGTGGTTGCGCCCCGCGCTCCGGTATCGAGAACTGGAACATTTTTATAGAATTGTTGAATGAACTCTTTCGCCTTCGCTTCATCGCCATTGTTCTTTTTCAACGCATACCCCCAAGCCGCAAGATAAGTCCAACGCGCGCCACCAGAAGTTTTTGGATTTGCGGGAATGATCGCGATGCCAGGCCTTACAAGATCATCCCAGTCTTTGATTCCTTTGGGATTTCCTTTGCGCACGAGGAAAACAATTGTGGATGTGTAGGGCGAACTGTTGTTGGGCAATCGCTTTTGCCAGTCGGCGGGTAACAGCCGCGCTTTTTCCACAATCGCATCAATGTCGTAGGCGAGAGCGAGTGTGACCACGTCGCCTTCCAAGCCATCGATCACCGAGCGCGC
>JBKJOA010000077.1:0-2977 GCA_046593365.1 Limisphaerales bacterium | reverse complement strand
CGCAACCGCGTGGCAAGGGTTTTTGTGTCAAATGCGAATGGCACGCTGGTGGGATTAGACGGTTCACAAACAACCGATGCGGATGCGGTCGCCGCTTTTGGCCGCGTGGCACAATGGGTTGTCAAAAGCATAATTCCACACGCTTGAGCTTTTCAACACATGCGGTTTGACAAGGTTAAAACGGAGATTTAGCGTCCAAACCATGCACGGTGATATACGACAATTCTGTTGCTTAATCTAAATGTTAGCCCTCACTAATCCCCTTGACATTATTGGGGGAAAGTCCAGAAACAAAAAAAACCAAAGAGATTATGCCAACCTACTATTGCCCTCGTTGCTCAAAATCTACTCCCGTATTCCGTAAAACCGTTTCGTCTAAACCTAGTAGTTACGTTGTTGGACATATCGGCGGGAATGACAATTTTCCGTTAATTGGCGTCCCTGTCGGCGGGTCATCTCGCTATGCCCCCCATTGTAAAATTTGTGGCGAAGAGGTTAGTTCGTTTCCTACGACATTAGAACAGAAAGAGTTGGCAGAAAAACATGCGAGTGATGATGCAATGTTTTGGGTTTGGACGGTTATCGGAGCTATAATCGTCTTTTTTGTTGTTGCGATACAATTATGAAAACCAAGCTAACCGTATCTTTTCAACAGCTAGACCAGAAAGATTTTGTATGTATTCTTTTACCCCCTCAGATGATTGTAACTACGAACAAAAATGATTTATCAGGTTTTTCTGCTCGGATGTCAGACCTTTTAGGATTACCTGTTGTTTTGGTTGGTCAGGGGACAGGAAATTTTTGGCAATCTTTTGGAGAGCAACCTTTTGCTCTGAGATTGAATCAGATAGGTCTAGAACGATTGGCTTGGCATGAGATTGAGCTTCGATAGATTTTTTCATACACTTATTTACACGTAAATTATACCGTAATGGCTAACAAATCACTGGAGCCAACAGCCACTCCGTTCTCAGGCTGGGCGCGGCTCTTATTTTGAGCGTCCGATTTATCTGGGCTGTGGCTCAGTTTGGGGGCGTTAGCCTGCATCGCGCCATGAGTGCGGTTCACACACCACAAGAAAAGAAGCGACTAGCTTACGAACGCGACCACTACGCCAAGAGCAAGTATGACAAGGCTCGGACTGCTTGGCAGACGAAGAAGCACAAGGCGCGTCGTTCCTATCGTCACGCAGCAGATTCATTGACGAAGGCAGCGGCTTTTGATGGAGAGTCGGACGGGAAGATTTCTGCAGTCAGGCAGCGTGTAGTCCGCAGGTGGCCTGTTCCATCATTGCGAGAGCGCGTCGCCAGCAAGCTCGACCGACGAGTTCGCACCGTTGGAGCTAAGAAAGCACGACGGAGGAGACTCACAAATGCAGGCTCATAAGAAACTAGGCGTCTAAGTTGTTGGAGTGCATATGAGTTTGTAGCCGAGGGTGGCGGCGTTTTGTTCGAGGCGTTGGAGTTTTTTCTTCTTCAGTTTTTCTTCGGCTTTATTCCAGACAGATGGGTCGTAGGGTTGCTGGAACTTGATGAGGTGCCAGATAATGCGGGCCAGTTTGTGGGCCATGGCGGTGATGGCTTTCGGTGTGCCCAACCGGGCTTTCCATCTGCGAAAGCAGCAGCGAACCCGGCATGACGCCACGGTTAGCAATCCATCCGTCCCGTGGGGCCGGGTCGCTGAGCTTGGGTCGTCGTTGGAATCTCAGCCCGTCTCCCGTTTCCGTCTGGGTGTGGGCTTGTTGCCGGTGTCGCACCCCGGACCTGTCCGCAGCGAGTTTATGTTTTCGGCGAGATTGATTTGAACTACTTTTTCGTTTTGAAAAATGATCGGATTTAAAATTTCACACAGGCTCGCGCGGGCTTGTTCTTATCTTCCAATTTTTCTCAGCAGCCTCTTCGCGTGATTGACCCAGACGCGATCCCGTTTGCGCTGGAATTTCGGCGCATGAAAATCATCCGCGAGCACTTCCTTCAGCTCCGTTCGCGCCAGGTCTTTTTTTTGATTTGCTGAATACAATTCCGCCAGTTGCACTCGGGCCCGAGCATAATTGTTGTTCTGCAAAATCATTTGCCAGATGACCATTGCGTCGCTGTTTTCGCCCAGTGCCATCAAGGTTTCCGCGTAAGCCATCATGGAATGGCCATAATCGTGTTTTGGATTTTCGGCACAGACCTGCTGCAAAATTGCCTTCGCTTCCTGCGGTCGTTTTTGCCGGAGCAAGGCCTGTCCGAGATGAGCGCGGGCATCGATGTCGCACGGCTCCCGTTCCAACGCGGCGCGGTAAGATTGTTCCGCCTTGTCGAATTTATTTCGGCGAAAATAAACATCGCCGAGTTGAAAATGGTGGTGCGCTTTGTCGAGGTGGTGAATCTGCGCTTCGAGTTCCTTGATGCGTTGGCGAGTTCCTGCGCCGGGCAGTTCGAAGCCGCTGCTCCTCGAACCGACGCTGCCGCGATAATGATAAAAATAATAAAGCACCGCACCCACTCCATACCCGACGAAAATACAACCCGCCCAGATCCATTCCTGACGGCGGATGGCATCAACGAGCATCCAGATTTGAAAAGCGGTGATAAGTAAAAGAAGCGGATTGCTCAACCAGAATTCCAGATCAGTTAAGTGGGAAATAAATTGCATGATGGAACGGTGCCACGCTACGGATTGACCGCAGAGTTGCCAAGAAAACTTTCGCAAACGACAGCGCCGTGGCGCTACATCTTTATAGAAATAGCATGGAAAAATAATCAGCTCCGTCGCGATTGCTAACCAGATTGCGATGTATTTCTTTTGGCGTCATTCGCGGCGGATTTATTTGATTCTTTGCGTCATCGGCTTTGGTATGTCCCCGGTTATGGATTCAACCCGAATTCCGAAGTTGAAAACACGTGGACGATGAACTCCGGGGAGCGCACGCCGCTGGCGTGCGATTTTCGGTGGCCCACCGAAAATTTCATCTCACAAACTTTTTGCCATC
>JBKJOA010000300.1:0-3363 GCA_046593365.1 Limisphaerales bacterium | reverse complement strand
AACTTTCCGGTGTTTCCGAGAAAAATAATGTGGAACGAAGTTTTCGGCGCGACGCCGAAAACCACACGCCAGAGGCGTGCGCTCCCCATCTTCGTTCTCATATGACGTTTCAACTTCGGAGTTCGGGTTTAAACACAACCTTTACCAACCACGACAAAGAGAGTCTCGCCTGAGTCTTGAATGGTTTCCGGCAAGATTCTTTGCATCTCACATCTCCCGATGCTTGGCGGTGGGCAACCGTGGATGTTCGCGACAAGAACGGAATACGGCACCCGTTTTTACAAACACACCAGCGGAGCGGCGCGCGGCACGCGGATGACAACCGTACCGGCAATTTTGTCGTGCCAGGTTTGTTTATCTCGATCCCAGATCATCCACAGGAAACCGAGGAACAATACGATGAACGAAAATGCTGACGCCAATCCCCGCACGAGTGCTACGACAAACGTAACTGGCTTGCCATCCAGTCGGACAACTTTGAGGTTGAGCAGAATGCCGCCGACAGTTGTGCTTTTCCACGTCCACATGCCGGCGAAGTAAGCCAGCGCCACCAGAAGACCCAGCGGCGGTCCGCCCACAATCCCGCCGAGAATGCTCACGAGAATTACGTCGAGGAACGCGGCGCCGATGCGCTCCCAGAAATGCGCTCGAGGGAAAGCAAACGCTTCGGAGACTGCGACAGGCGCGCTTGCTAGTGGAACAGTTATTGGAGAAGGGAGTGGTCCAGCTTCGATACCGCTGCCCATTGGTGCCGCGCCGGGTTCGGGAGCAGATGCTGAAGGTGTGTTGGCGGAGAAGGCGGCGGTGCTGGCCGACATTGTTGGGCCGGGCATAGCTGGTGGGGGTGGCATTTCGCGGCGTAAACTTCCGAATGCTGCCATAACCACCGCACCCAAGCCCCACAGCCCGGTGACCGCGAAAGTAATCAAGCCCAAGACCGGCACAAGGTAAAGCACCGTGACCATAATGATGCCAATCAGAAACGCCAGTATCGGCTTGATCGCCGCACCCATGCCAAAAGTGCGACCAAGGAACTGACCGAGGTATTCGAGCAACGCGACTTTGCCAATCAGTGCGCCGGAGAACAGTGCGGCCAGCAGAAACGGAATGACAATCAAGCCAACGCCGGTCGCCGCCAGTATTACAAAGACCAGCGGGAAAAGCAGGGTGGAAATCAGCCCCATCACGAAAGTGGTGGCCGGACGTCGAGTCAATTCGGACAGGCAGATTTCCACGGGCCGAGCCGCCACAACCGCCACGAGCAGGTAGAATAGGAAGAACACACCGGCAACGCCCCACGCCCAGCCGATCTCCTCCCTCAGAGCGAGCGGTCTCAGTTTGAGGATACAATGCACGAGATACTGTTTCAGCCAGTTAAACTCTTGCAAACCAAAGGGACCGAAATCAACCTCCTGTATGTGGCCGGTCACCGTGGCTCCTTCTGCTACCTCCACTTTTCCACCGACTGAGACGACGTCACCATGAACAACGCTTCCCGGCCCCACCTTTACGTTGCCCAACACGGCCACCGCGGCCTCACCCACTTCCGCGCCATCAATATGGACGTCACCGCCAATGGCAACAACGGCTTCGCGTACGTTGCCGCGCGCCGTGGCAGAACCGCCGATAGCCACCACGGCTTCGGCCGTCTGGTTGGTTTTCAGTTCGGCGTCACTGCCGAAGGAAACCGTCGCTCCACGACGATCTCCGGATTTGAGTTCGTCGAACGAGCGTCGGAAATCACGTTTGCGCCCCGCATTGGTGCTCGGTTTGTTTGCGTTGTCATCGCTCGGCGCGTTGGTGACGCTGCCTGCCTCAGCTTCGGGTTGAGTTGCAGGAGTGTCGTCGTTCTGTGCCAATGTGTTTAACGGACCGAACCCGACGCAACTGATCGCGATCAGTCCTGCCAACCAGATTTTTTTCCAGATTATCTTTTTCATAAATTCATCTTTTTATCGGCTCCATCGCGAGACGAACGCAAGCAACGCCAAGTCCCACGCACGCTGCATACGCCGCGATCAGCACCATTATGCCTCCCATCACAATTCCCATTCCCAACTGGTGGAAGGCCACTACGATGGCGTTGACCAAAACGGACGCGGTTCTCCACAGCACCTCGAACCAGGCGAACCACTCACCTGCTCTTTGGCCGACCGGGGAGGCTTCAGCCGCTTGCGACAACAAAACCACGCCGAAGCAAATTCCGCCGAATAAAGTCATCAGCCCTGCTATCGAAAAGCCCTGAAGCGGGCGCGGCCAGGTTTGCCACGCTTGGAGATACCACGGCTTGGCGATGCGTCGCTCAAGGAGGCGCAGGACTCGATTCGCGAGCGCGGGCGGAGCGGACAATTCGCCCAAGGCGTTCAGCTCGCGCCGAATACTTTCTTCCAGTTGCTTTTCGTATGGGGAATTCATGCCCGTTTAATGCTTTAACTCGGTTCCTCCGCCAGCTTTAACCGCAGCTTTCTCCGCAACGCCTCGCGCCCGCGAAAAATGTCGGTCTTCACTTTACCCAGCGATACGCCCAGCTTTTCGGCGATTTCGTCATACTGCAGATCTTCAAAATGATGCAGCACTAGCGGCACGCGTTGGGACGGCGGCAGACTCTGCAAGGCCTGTTCGACGAACTCGCGCCGGTCGGTGGCGGCGAAATTTTCGAGCGTATCATCCGGGGCGGGAAAATCCATCATTGGCTCATCATCATTTCCATCGCTGCGAAAAAGTTCAGAAAAGAAACTCCAGCGCGACCGGTAACGGGAAAGATGGTTGAGGCTGAGATTGGTGGCGACAGTCTTGAGCCAGCCTCCAACGGTCGGGCTGTGGCGCAAATCATCAAAGCGTTCGTAGGCTCGCAGGAACACCTCTTGAGAGATGTCTTCGGCGTCGGATTGGTTGGCAAGGAGGCGCATAGCGGTGCTAAATACCATGTTTTGGTAGTTGTGCAGGAACAACTCGAATTGTTGCGCGTCGGTCATGGGCGGGCATCGCTCGTCCCGGACTTATCCTAACGAAAGCGTCTGTAAAGCCAAGTTGTTGCATGACGTTTGGGATTTGAATTCGTAACTCGCATGTCATCTGATTCAATTCATCGCCGCGACTGCGGGTGATTTGAAATCCGGACTGGCAGCCATTGCACAACTGCCCGCGTCGGGCGCGACCCGCCGCATCGCATCTTGCGTTGGGAATAACCCGGAAGCGCCAGAGGCAACACGACCCACCCGCCTCATTGGAACCTCGAACAAAATGGGCAAAGGCTGCCATGCTTTGAATGCTGGATTTATTTTTGTTGAAATTGTTTTCATCGTTTCGCTCCTATAACCCGGCAACATCGAAATTTGTTTCAGTTTTCTTTCTCAGACTTTT
>JBKJOA010000206.1:0-2611 GCA_046593365.1 Limisphaerales bacterium | reverse complement strand
AACAATGTCCTTCGTCTCGAGGCGCTGGTTATTCAAAAAACCAAATTTGATTTTTGGTTTCTCGAATTCAGAACTAAAGGTCTTGATGACTTTCGATGCGGCAGAAATATCTTTCTGTCCCGTTACGACGGCCAATTGTCCAGCGAGAGTTCCGAGTTCAGGCACGCCCGCTTCTTTGGCAGCCAGTTTGAAAATAGAATTTTTGACGACGTGAATTTCCGCACCCGCTTTGTTCAAGCGTTTGCGAAGCTCCGTCATCGGTCCGACTTTCAATCCCGTGTAATCAACGACTACAAAAAACGGCGAAGCGTTCAAACGTCCGAGATATTCTTTGCTGATAAATTGTTTTTCTGTGCGCATAAATCTCCTTTAAAAAATTAAGCTGCTGCCGCCACAAATTCGCGAATATCCAACCGCACCGCCGGACTCATCGTCGCGGACAAGGTGCAACTCGTGATGAAAGTTCCTTTGGCGCTCGACGGTTTCGCTTTCGCAACCGCTTCAATCACCGCACGAGCATTGTCCACAATCTCTTCAGGTTTAAAATTTACCTTGCCAATCGGCACATGCACATTACCGGCTTTGTCGATTTTGAATTCAACACGGCCTGCTTTAAATTCTTTCACGGCCTTCGCGGTGTCGTCAGTCACGGTTCCAGTTTTCGGATTTGGCATCAATCCACGCGGCCCAAGAACTTTTCCAAGTTTACGAACTTCGATCATCGCTTCCGGCGTCGCAATCGCGATATCAAAATCATTCCAGCCTTCAACGCATTTTTTAATCAAATCTTCGTAACCAACATATTCCGCTCCAGCAGCCTTCGCAGCATCAGCAGAGTTACCCGGACGAGCGAAAACCAAAACCCGGACGGTTTTTCCAGAGCCGTGCGGAAGCGGAACCGTTCCACGCACCATCTGGTCAGATTGCTTCGGATCGATTCCGAGCTTGAAAGCGACCTCAACGGTTTCGTTGAATTTTGCTTTCGGAAATTTGTTTAGAACTTCGACTGCTGATTTCAGAGGATAAAATTTATTTTTATCAACCAACTCCAACGCTTTTTTGAATCTTTTACTTGGTTCTTTAGCCATTTTGTTTTGTGCGGTGCAAACGAAGTTTTGAGCTTCTCCCGCGATTAAGTTTTATCCCTGAATTTCAATTCCCATGCTGCGCGCGGTTCCAGAAATCAAACGAAACGCAGCCTCTTCATTGGTCGCGTTCAAATCTTTCATTTTGATTTTTACGATGTCCAAAACTTGCTTGCGCGTCACTTTGCCAACTTTTTCTTTGTTCGGCGTTTTTGAGCCAGACGCAATACCAGCCGCTTTTTTCAATAAAATCGCGGCAGGCGGCGATTTCGTGATGAAGGTAAAAGACTTGTCCTGATAAACGGTGATGACCACCGGAATAATCATGCCAGCCTGATCTTTGGTCGCGGCATTAAATTCTTTGCAAAAGGCCATGATGTTCACGCCTTGTTGACCGAGTGCCGGACCCACGGGAGGTGCCGGATTAGCAGAGCCTGCTGGGATCTGCAACTTGATTTGTCCTGTAACTTTCTTTGCCATTGTCTTCGACTAGTTAAATTGTTGAATCGTTAAATTGTTTACGCGGATTCACCGCATGCGTTTCACCGTTTCAACGGTTCAACGCTCCAACTTCTCTACGCTTTCTCCACTTGCCAATATTCCAGTTCCACCGGCGTATTGCGCCCAAAAATATTAACCGTCACTTTCAATTTGCCGCGGTCAGGTTCAATTTCCTCAATCACGCCGCTAAAATTCAAAAATGGTCCGTCATTGATCTTGACCGTCTCACCCGCTTCAAAATTAACCTTCGGTTTTTCAGTATCTTCCGATTCAGAAATCTGCGCCTTGATTGTCGCCATCTCCGACGGTGTAACCGGCAGAGGACGTTCGCCGCCCACAATGCCGATTTTTCCAGGAGTGTCCTGAATGAAATACCACGGCTTCTCCAAAATGCGCTTGTTGTCGTCCAACAAAACCATATCGATGTAAACGTATCCGGGATGCAGCTTGCGCGTGGTTACGGTCTTTTTTCCACCTCGCACATCAACCACTTTCTCCACCGGTACCAAAACTTCTTTAATGTATTCGCCCATCTCCTCTGCTTTAAGGCGCTTCTCAATGCTATCTTTAACCTTCTGCTCCTGGCCGGACAACGTATGAATGACAAACCACTGACTTTGCATAGAACAACTCCTAGACGATATAGCGAATGACCATCGCGATGACAAAATCAACCACCACTGTGAAGCCGCCCAGCAACGCAATAGCCACCACCACAACAACCGTAGAACCTTTCAACTCATCCCAACTCGGCCATGAGCATTTCTTGAGTTCTTCCTGTGTCTCACGAAAATAATTCGATATGCGCAGGAAAGCACCTTTGCGCCACAAGATCACAAAGATCACTGTTGCGACAAAAATCCCAATTATAACTGGCAATTGTTCTTTCAAATTTCTTTCTTCAACATTGGCGGAGAGGGAGGGATTCGAACCCCCGTTGGCTGTTACACCAAAGCGGTTTTCAAGACCGCCGCGATAGACCACTCTGCCACCTCTCCGGCAACCACATTTGGCACGGCGGGAGG
>JBKJOA010000192.1:0-5258 GCA_046593365.1 Limisphaerales bacterium | reverse complement strand
AGAGGTGCGGCGGCGGTGACGGCAGCCTGTTTCCGTTTCCAAAATTCAGCATCCGAATAGCGGTAGAAATCGAGGATGGCCGATGCCTGCTCGGGCTGGCGTTGTCCGGCGGGTGCGCGAGCGGCCTGGACCACTTTCTCCGGCAGGCCGAAGTCCAGGGGATCTGCGCCGGTCGTCAGGTAAAGTCGGAACCGGCCCAACAGTTGGTCGCTTCCAAAATTCTGTTTCAGGACGAGCCTCAGAGTCGCACCATTTGTGCTGGCAATAGGGTGCTCCAATTTGAAGGTGGCCGTATGGCGCTGGATGCCTGGCGCGCCGCCAACCGCCCAACCGTTCTTCCCAGTCTCAACTTTGCCATCAATGGCTTGTCCCGCCGAAAAATCGTTCTGTGAAAAATCCGCTCTGGCTTCGGAGAATTTGACGGCGGCATCAGGCTTGTTGGTGCCAGTGGCCCACTTCAACTCCAACTCGCTCAACACGAAATTTCCGTCCGGTGCCCGGCCCGGACCAAACTTGGGGAGGTTTTCATCCGGCAAAACTTCGAGCATCACTCCTGTAATATTGGTCAGGGACGATTGAGCTAGGATGACGAAATCGGCCGGGCTTTTTCCCCCAGAGGAGGTGATGGAGCCATCGGACTGCCGGGCCAGTTTGTTTTTTGCGGTGGCCGAAAATTTGGTTGGCTCCAACAGCAACCAAGTGGTTTTGGTATCCGCTGGATTATTTTTTGTTTCCCAGAAGGCGGCCTGAGCGGGAAGTAATTTTTCATACTCCTTCAACTCGCGCTGCGTTAGAGTGAGTTCCGAGTTTCGTCGTTTTTCCAGTTCGGCCCTGAGACTCTTTGTCATTTCGTCGTAGGTGCCGAGGTTTGTCTTGGCTTGTGTGATCATCCCGTCCCGCTGGCGGTTGAGTTCGGTGATTGAAGGTGCCAGCTTCACTTCCAGGGCGCCAAGTTCGTTGGTGATAATCGCGTTGTCTGAATCAACCGAACCGAGCAGACCCAGGACGTTTTTGGTTTCCGGTTCGGTGGCGGGTCGGTTGACGACTCGAAAGAAAACTTCGTTGATTAGTTTATGGTCGTCTTTTTCCGTCTCGACCAATTTCGCCAGTGAATTTGTCGGTCCGTTGATGGCTTCCGAAATTGTTGGTCCGCTAAGAAGCGCCATAACGGAGCCTAGGCCCATCTCACTACTACGCTCACATTCGCAGGCGCTCTGGCGCACCGGACGCCCAAGCGTGGCGAGCAAACCGCTGCCCACGTCCATGGCCGCGTCCGCTAATTGCGTCGCCCGCTGCCCCGGCTTGGCCCCGGGAATTTGCGGCGTGCTTCCGGTAACTTTAAAAACGGCATCGAAGAGGGTTTCTGCCGGAAGCCTGCGCGCAATCGCATGAGAATAATTCACCTTGTCATCCTCATTCCACCTGGTGGGCCGAATGGAAAGCTGATAGGTGCGCGATTTGCAAATCAACCGCACCAAATGCTGAGCATTGAATTTATTTTCGGTAAACTGGTGGGTGAGATAGTCCAGTAATGCCGGATTGCGGGGAGGATTTCCGGCTCGAGTATCGTCGAGCGGCTCAATAATTCCCGCCCCGGTGAGATAGCCCCAGAGACGATTGGCGTAGCTGGATGCGAAGAAGCGGTTATCCGAGGTGCTGATCCACGCGGCAAGCTCGTCGCGGCGCGTAGCCTTGTCTTTAGGCTGAGTTCTGGCAGGAAAAGGGAATACTGGCGGTGACACTTTTCCGGTGCGGTCATGCTTAACTTCTCCTTCTGACGCATCGCCTACAATTTCGTAAAGCGGCTTGGCGCCCTCAACCGCAGAGCCGCCGATCTTTTTGCCGTCACTGGCTGGATCTTCCTTTATGGAAACCTGGGCGAAGTAGGCGCTGAGATTATAATACTGGTCCTGGGTCCAGCGCTCGAACGGATGGTCGTGGCATTTGTTGCAATTGAAGCGTGTCGCCAAGAAGAGGTGTGTGGTGTTTTCCATCGCTTCAGTTGGAGTGCGGACAATTTTCCAATAGCTCGCCGCCGGATTGGTTTGGGTGGAGCCGGACGCTGTGAGAATCTGTCGGGCAAACTGGTCGTAAGGCGTGTTGTTCTCGACCTCTTTACGAATCCAGGCGCGGAACGTTTCGGCACCTTCACTGCCAAGAAACTTGCTGTTGCACTGAAGCAGGTCGGCCCATTTGTTGGACCAAAAATCAACGTAATCGGCGCTGCCAATCAGGCGGTCCACCACTTCATCCCGCTTCAGGCGGGTCTCACGAGAGTCATTGAGAAATGCACGAATCTCTTCGGGCGATGGAGGCAACCCGGTCAAATCCAGATTGACCCGCCGAATGAATTCGAGATCAGTGCAAAGTTCGGAAGGCTCGATCTTCATTCGCTTCCACTTGGCGGCGACGAGTTCGTCGATCTTTCCCCAAGCGGACGGTTCCTGCCAGACGAAGCCGTTGCGGTCGCCCATTACCGTCAAGGTGGTGGCGGCATAATTGCCCTCGTAGCGGGCCAGCACCGGAGCTTCCCCTCGTCGCAACGTGGTGATGAGTCCTCCCGGTTCGGGCGTGGCTACATCCGCGTTGCCGCTTTCAATAAATGATTCCTCCGTCACATCACGCATCGTCCCATCAGAATAATGAGCGACTACACGCATCTGTTGTCGTGAGCCAATCTTCTGCACTACCGGATCTTGCGGAAATACTTGTATGTTGGTCACCTTCGGCGATTTCATATCCAGGTTCGCACCGTTTGCAATCCATTGCCGAAGAATCTGGTAATACTTACTGTCAACCGTGGTGCGGCGCCCTCCCTCGTGCGGCACTTCCGCTACCGCCTTCAACAACATTAAACTATCGTCGGGTGAAGCCAGGTTGACGCGGCGTGAAGCCAGGTCATCGGTGAGCGCACGCAAGTCCGTTTCCGGATCGTATCCACGCAGAGACAGCTTGAAACCGTTTTTGCCATCCTTCGCTCCATGACAAGTGCCCGCGCTGCATCCCAACTGGGAGAGGACCGGGTTGACATCTCGAACGAAATCCGCCCGATAGCCCTTGCCCAGTCCGGTAATTTCAACCAGCGTTTCCACAGTTTTGCCCGCCAGTGCAATTGTGAGTTTGGATGTGCCGTTTTTTAGAGGTCGCAAAACACCGCGAGCAGAAACTTCTGCCAACGGGGACTTCATGGTGAACCTGACCAATCGGGTCACGTCCACCGTGTCGCCCGATTCAAGCATGGCTGTGACCATGAGTTGGTTGTAATCGTTGGGGCTGCTAAATTTGATTCGCGCGGGCTGCACATCCAATGAAGCTACCTTCGCTCCCTCCGGCAACGATTCGGGGGTACTGGGCGGCTCCATGTTCTTGCCCGGCTTTGGTGCCCACGACGGACGAGCCGTCGCCATGATTCCCTTGGTGACTGGCACAGACAGGAACTCTTTTATCACATTTCCGTTCGTCGCATTGTAAAGGCGCACCATTCCGTCAGAACCACCCGCTGCGACCTTGTTGCCATCGGGACTGAAAGCGACCGAGTAAATTTCCGAACGCGGGACGGAGACGCGCGCCATTTCACGAATTCCCTGCAACTTGTAATCAGCGAGTTGTTTCTGCTCCTCGGGTTTGCGCGTCGCTGGAACTTTTCCCATAATGTCGCGAAGATTTTTGGGAACCTCATTGGTGAAATTGTAACTGCACACGACGAGTTCACCAGCGCGATCAAGGCCGCTCCCACATGCAATGCGTTTACCATCCGCACTGAAACGCACATCGAAGACCCGGCCCATCATCGGGAACATATCGGCGATGAATTGCGCGTCGTCCCCAATCTCGCGCTTAACTTCGCGAAAAATGCGATAAATTTTCGGCAAGCCATCCGAGCCAGCAGCCACAAATTCCTCGAACTTAGGATGCGTCGCCATTGCCATTACCCCGCCCTTAAGCCCGCCGGGGGTAATGGAAGTCACGTTGTCCACAAAACGTTGGGTCGCAATCTCCGTGAGCTTCACGCTCATATCCCGGCCACCGGAGATAACATGGTCTCCTTTTATCGAGAAAGTTGTCGTCATCGGCCAATCGCTGTGTGAACCCATCTGCATGATTTGCTTTCCGGAAGCTGCTTCGATGGCGCGCACCGTATTGTCAGGGCAGCCGAATGCGATCAACTTGCTGTCGGGAGACCAGCTTACGCCGTAAAGTGTGTCATAGCTGATGGGCACCGAAATCGCGAGCTTGCGTTTGGCGACGTCCCAAACCTGAACTTCGCCCAGTCGCGCTGGATCGCCCCCGGCAACGGCCAGCGATTGACCATCGGGCGAGAAGCGCAACGACTGGATTCGTTCCGAAAGCCCGACCAGCCGCCCGGCCAAAGTGGCTCCATCTTTTTCATACAAGAGCACTTCATGAAAGCCTGCCACCGCCAGCAGTTTTCCGTCGGGCGAAAAATCCAGCGAGGTAATGACCGGAGCTCGCGAGTAAACCGGCGGATGCTCGGCATCATAATGCCTTTTCGCATCCTTGGGAGTGTCATCCTCAGCGCCTTGTTGAATCCAGGATCTGATCAGAGCCACTTCCGTTTCCATCAGCGGGGTTTTGCCTTTCGGCATCCGTACTTCGCCGTCTTGCGGCGTGATCATTTTCAGAATGGAACTTTTGTCGGGATTCGTGGGAACAATCGCCGTGCCCTCACTGTCGCCACCGGCGAGCAAGCCCTTAAAATCAGTCATCACGTAGCCGCCCTTGGATTTTGCGGGCTGATGACAGCCCTGGCAATTGGCTTGTAGAATCGGTCGGATTTCGCCGTAATAACTTACCTTGTTGGCGGATTTGACATCCTTGGTTTCGGCCGCATTGCTGCCCAAGGGAATGATCGACATCAAAGCCAAGCCAAAGAGCGTGACAATTGAAGAGCGTGCCGCGGTCGGCAGGAAGCGAACGGCAAGCACATGCGAATTACAGCCGAGAGGAGTCATCAACTACTTAATAAACATCTCCTGAACTTAAGCAAGAATTTTGCGGGGATGAAATGATACTCAGCTTGAGTTGAAATCCGCGAATCTCTGTTCACAAAACCAGATTCCGCCCCGTGATTCGTTCGTTAAAAGATGAATTTTGCTCTTACCGCAAGAACGTTGTTGCGTGTTCGTCGGGCTAAAGTAAGGTGTCCTGCGTTAAGCCGGAGGGCGAAGCAATTGTTTCGCTCCGTCTCAATCACTACCAACGTAAGCAATATCATGAAACGCACCGCCATAATCCTG
>JBKJOA010000159.1:0-4108 GCA_046593365.1 Limisphaerales bacterium | reverse complement strand
CGGTAAGCCTGCGCGCATGATCGCCGCGACGGTTCCCTATGCAGAGCGCACCTGGTTTTATAAACTGACAGGGAGTGAAGCGGCGGTTGCGCGTGAAAAAGAAGCGTTCTTAAAATTCATCCAAACCGTGCGCTACTAAAAATGATTAGAAAAATTTCAAGCATACACGGTCTTATCTCATTAACACCCTGCTTTAGCTGGGTGGAATGTGAGACTTTTTTGCTTGAACCGTTTCAACGGTTTTTTCTTTTCACGCACAAACGGTTGAAACGGTTCAGACCACTCGACGACACCAACACCCAGCTAAAGCAGGGTGTTCATGAAAACGTTTCTTTATTAGGAATCATTAGCCCCAATGACTAATCGCGTCTTCAGTTTTTTTAGTTCGCTGCGACTGACGGTCGTCTTGCTCGGTCTGGCGTTGCTTCTCGTTTTCATCGGCACCCTTGCCCAGGTGAAACTCGGCCTTTACGTCGCGCAGACGGAATATTTCCGAAGCATTTTTGTTTACTGGCAACCGACCGGCGCGAACTGGAAAATCCCCGTTTTTCCCGGCGGCTGGCTGCTTGGCGGTTTGCTTTTGGTCAACCTCATCTCCGCGCACATCAAACGTTTTCAATTAACGAAAAAGAAAATTGGAATTTTTCTCATTCACGGCGGATTGATTCTTTTGCTGCTTGGCCAATTTTTCACTGAGCTTTTTCAAGTCGAGAGCAATATTCGTCTCGAAGAAGGCGAGACGCGCAATTACAGCGAAGATTCGCGCCTCACCGAATTGGCCTTCATTGACACTTCTCACCCAGACCACGACGAAGTGATCGCTGTGTCCGAAGAGCTTCTGGCCAGGGGCGGGGAGATTCGTTCGCCGAAACTTCCATTCACAATCCGGGTAAAGGACTATTTCCCAAACTCGACAAACGCTGGGCCAAATAGCGGTGGTGGAAAGAAAATCAGCGCCCAGACTCAGTCCGGCGAAAAAGTCTGGTTCTCGAATGAGCCGCTCGTTGCAACCATGGACATGAGAAATGTGCCGTCAGTTTTGCTTGAAATTGATTCGGGTAAAAGCGGACCGATTGAACGGATCGCTTCTCTCTGGATGAACGGCTCGCAACCCATCGTAGTCGATGGACGAATTTATCAGATGATTTTGCGCCCCACGCGGTACTACATGCCGTTCACTCTGACGTTGCTCGATTTTCGCCACGATCTTTATCAAGGCACGTCCACCCCGAAAAATTTCTCCAGCAAAATTCATCTGAACGATCCCAAGCGGGGCGAAGATCGCGATGTTTTGATTAAGATGAATGATCCTTTACGTCACGCGGGCCTGACTTTTTTCCAAGCCAGCTTCGATAAGTTTAATGACAAGGTAACCATTCTCCAAGTTGTGAGAAATCCCGCAGCCATCACGCCGTATCTCGCCTGCATATTGGTCGGTCTTGGTTTATTGACGCAGTTTTTGATGCACCTCGTTAGTTTTGGGAAAAAGTCGAGGGGCAAAAAACAAGTAGAGCCGTTCCGTCAGCCTTCACCAAAAGCGAGGCCGGCGGTAGCCGCGACTTCCGATGAGAGGAGAACGTTATGAAAAAATGGTTTCCCTGGATTCTAGTGGCGATTCTAGCGGCGTGGGGTTTGTCCGGCTTAAAACCGATGCCCAAAAAAGATGGTTTTGATTTGAAAGAATTTGGCCGACTGCCGGTCTTGTTGAATGGGCGGATTCAGCCATTTGATTCTGTTGGAAAGAACGCGTTGTTAAGCATGAGCGGAAAATCATCCGTTCGCACCGGGGATAAAAAAACTTTGAGCGCCACCGAATGGTTGCTCGAGGCCATGACCAGGCCAGAGCAGGCGGACGCTCGGAAGATTTTCCGCGCGCAACACCCCGATCTGGAAAACTTGCTCGGCTCCCAGAATGCGCAGTTGGAATATTATTCCTTCAACGACCTTACCAATCATCTGGAGGAGATCGAACAGAAGGCGCAAGCGCTCGTGAAATCTGAGGGCGACAACAAAGAGGCGTCGAAACTGCGCACTCCATTTCAAAAAGACCTGATGCATTTGTATGACAGCATGATTTTGAATCATCGCATCAAAAACAGTTTGGAGCCGGAGGGCGCGGCGGATTTCTCGCGCGAGTTGCAGGTTTTTCAGGAAAAAATTCCGGCCGGACTCGTGGCGTTAAAGGCGAGCGAAGCCGGTGAGGAATATGACAAGGAAAATTTACAGACCATCGCCGCATTTTTTCGCCGTTATCAAACGATTTCAAAATACGCTTTTCCGCTGGTCGTTCCGCCGAAGCCGGGCGAACCGCGCGAGGCCTGGAGCAACCTTGGCAACAGCTTGATGGAATCCATGCGCTCCACTCAAATTCATCCAGCCATAACTCATCTTGCTGCAATCGCTTCAGCCTACTCGAAGAAGGAACCCGCCGTATTCAATAAAGCGGTCTCGGATTATCGCGGCTGGTTGCAGTCGAACAATCTCGCTCGCGAACTGAAAAAGGGGAGCGAAGAATTCACCTTTAATTCTCTGGAGCCGTTTTATAAAACGATGGTGATTTACGTCGCGGCGCTTTTGCTCGGATGCATCTATTGGATCAACCTGAGCGAATGGATGCGGCGCTCGGCTTTTGCGCTCCTTGGTTTGGGTTTTGTGATTCACACGACTGGACTTTTATTTCGCATGTATCTCGAGGGCCGCCCGCCCGTGACCAATCTTTATTCTTCGGCGGTTTTCGTGGGTTGGGGAGCAGTCGTTCTGAGCGCTATTTTAGAAAAAATTTACAAAAATGGCATCGGCATTGTTGTGGCGACGGTAGCGGGATTTGTCACTTTGATTATCGCCCACCATTTGTCGTTAAGCGGTGACACGATGGAAATGTTGCAAGCCGTTCTCGACACCAACATCTGGCTTTCGACGCACGTCGTCGTCATCACGACTGGTTACGCCTCCATGTTTGTCGCCGGTTTACTCGCGATTATTTACATTTTGCGCGGCTTCTTTACGAAAACACTTTCACCCGACACCGCCAAATCTTTGTCGCGGATGGTTTACGGAATTGTTTGTTTCGCGACGCTGTTCAGTTTTGTTGGAACCATTCTTGGCGGCATTTGGGCGGACCAATCCTGGGGACGTTTCTGGGGCTGGGACCCAAAGGAAAACGGCGCGCTGCTTATCGTGATTTGGTGCGCAATCGTTTTGCACGCGCGTTGGGGCGGTTTGGTGAAAGAACGCGGACTCATGGCGATGGCGGTTTTTGGAAATATTATCACAAGTATTTCATGGTTCGGCGTGAACATGCTCGGCATCGGACTGCATTCCTACGGATTCATGGACAAAGCCGCTTTCTGGCTCGTTAGTTTCATCGTGAGCCAGGTGCTGATTATTTTAATCGCCGTTTTGCCGCCGCGATTTTGGGCGAGTTTCAAAGATTCTGGAACTTCGATCCCGCCATCTTCGCCGAAAGGAAAAGAGCCGCAAACCGCGTCAGCTCAGTCCTGATTCTTTTTGACAAGATTCGCTCTTCCCATACCGTTCTCCTGATTAACTAAGACATGATTGGCTACATTTTCAAAAAAGTCCTCGGCTCGAAAAACCAACGCGAGGTCAAAAAACTTCGACCGATGGTGGCGAAGATTAACGAGATGGAAACATTGTATCAAAATGTTTCCGCCGATGAACTCCGCGCTAAAACCGCGATGTGGAAAGAGGAGCTTTCAAAGATCGAGGACAATGAACAACTCAAGCAACGGTTGCTCGAAATTTTGCCCGAAGCTTTTGCGGTCGTAAAAAACGCCTGCCGCCGACTCTGCGGAACGGACGTGATTGTGCGCGGTCATCCGTTGCGCTGGGAAATGGTCCCGTTCGATGTGCAGTTGATTGGCGGTTACGGATTGCACAGCGGACGCATCGCGGAAATGGCGACCGGCGAAGGAAAAACTTTGGTGGCGACTTTGCCGGTTTATTTGAACGCGCTCACGGGTCGCGGAGTTCATGTCGTTACCGTGAACGATTATCTCGCGGCGCGAGACGGCGAATGGATGGGCGCGGTTTACAAATTTCTCGGGCTGACTGTCGGCTGCATTTTGCACGACCAATCTCCGAACGA
>JBKJOA010000029.1:0-6607 GCA_046593365.1 Limisphaerales bacterium | reverse complement strand
CAGGGCAGTTATCCAATCAGATATTTGTAGTCAGCTTCAAGAACTGACTCGTCCCCGTTCGCAGTGGCTTGCTTATAAGGCTAGCGCGTGGATCATCACAGCGACTCAAGAAGCTTTCGGATGGCAGCCATGAGTACTCCCTTGACTATTGGAGCCATGTTGGACGCGGAAGAAGTTAACTCATCGCCGCCAGGTTCGTAGGCGATAGCAGTTGCAAACATACCCCGGTGAGCAATCACCATAAACCCGCTCCCAACGAATAAATCAACGCGGGCCGAGCCTAATTGATGATAAAGATGGTACCGACGGAGGGGGTCGAACCCACACACTCTTACGAGTACTAGATTTTGAGTCTAGCGCGTCTGCCAATTCCGCCACATCGGCCACCAGATTATCAACTGTTTATACCGCTTTTGCCCGTTTTGAATGATCTTGGGCTTCTTTTTTGTGCCTTTGATCCATATGCAAACCAATGCAAATTCCAGAAACGCAATGCTGGCGACGGTCAAAAGGCCACAAACTTTTCAATCACGTTCAGGCGCAACCTATCACAAGGTTTTCGGCGTAGGCAAGAGGCGAATTCGTGGTTTAGGATGCGCCCGTTGACTCAAAATAAAAGACACCGGGGGAGGAGTTTTGCTGGTGGGCGAAACCATTCGTTGACTCATAAAGGAGGACACCCAGGAAAATGGGATTATGAGTCTGGAATCCAAGCGCGATTGAGGCTGATCCGTTCCCGCTATCATCGGGCGGGGCGGGTTTATAAAAGTAAAATTCTCGATGAATATTGTGAGGTCCTTTTATTTTGAGTCAACGCGCTCATGCCAAAACCATCTATTCATTTTCGTATCTTTGTTCACGCGGGAACATTTAAAATCCAACTTCCAGATGACTTGACGTTCTAAGTAAAACGTTTAACCTGAGCCTATCAATGGTGAATTGGTCTTTTGCAAGCGAACAAGAATACGGTGCAACTACACTTTAACCTCCAGCAAATTGACGTACTATCTGGGGCTTCGCTTTTCGATTACGCGGAAAAGCTAGGCATCAAAGTTCCCACGTCTTGTCGCAAGCAGGGTAAATGCAAGGAGTGTCTAGTCGAAATCACCGAGGGCATGGACTGTCTTTCCGAGCGCACCAAGGAGGAGGGCCATCTGCGGCAAAATTTTCGTTTGTCCTGCCGCTGCAACATCATGAAGGACGAAGGCGTGGTGCGCTGTCACACGATGCGATGCGGCGACATGAAGATCGAGCGTCACGCTTTTGAACTTCCGGCAAGTGCCAAAAAACTGAAACTCGATCCGGCGGTGACACGCGATGGAGACCGCATTTTACTGGATGGCGAGGAAATCGCGCGCAGTACGGGGCCGATTCACGGAATCGCGATGGATCTCGGCACGACCACTGTGGTCATGCGGCTTTTAAATCTGGAGACGGGAGAGGTTGTGGCCGACGCTTCGATGGAAAACCCGCAACGTTTCGGCGGTTCCGATGTCATGTCGCGGATTCATTACGACACAACCGAGCCGGGCAAATTGCTCCAACGGACGTTGATTGGCTATCTCACCCACGCAATTGAGGAATTCCCAATTGATCCTCACTCCATTTACGAACTCGTCGTGGCTGGCAATTCAACAATGCGCGACATCTTTTTCCGGCTGGACGTTTATTCCATCGGACAGAATCCGTATCAGTCCATCACGGAAATCGAAATGTCCGATGGTCGGCGCAAGACGACCAGCCTCGCCGAAACGGCCAAGAAATTACATCTCCCTATTCATCCACGCGCGCGCATTTACGGAATGCCCATCATTAGCGGACACGTTGGCGCAGACGCCGCTGCGTGCATGTTGGCCGTGGACATCGGAAATGAAAATCGGCTCGTCGCCGTGATGGACATCGGCACGAACACGGAACTTATCCTGGGCAACAAGGACAAAATATACGCCGCGTCGTGTCCCGCAGGACCGGCGTTTGAAGGCGGAGCGATTTCCTGTGGCATGCCCGGCTTGACGGGGGCAATTGAAAAAGTTGCCATCCAAGCCGACGGCTCAATGCGTCTGGGTGTCATCGGCGATGGCGCTCCGGAAGGGATTTGTGGCTCGGGCCTCGTTGACCTTTTGAGCGAATTGCTTCGAACCGAGCAAATTAATTCCCTCGGTCGCTTCGAGCATGACGAGGGGCAAATCGTGTTGGACGCAAAAGGCTTTCACACCCTTTCGTTCAACGAAAGCGACATCAACGAACTCGCCCAGGCCAAAGGCGCGAATGTCGCGGGGTTGCAAATTCTTTTCCAGAATTTCGGTGTCCGGTTCGAGGACCTCGAGGTGTTTTATCTCGCGGGCGGTTTTGGCCGACACCTTAATGTGCAGTCGTCGAAACGCATTGGGCTGATTCCAAATATTTCTGATTCAAAAATAATTCAAGTGGGGAACGCCTCAATCGAGGGCGCCTGTATCGCGCTGTTATCGAAAACGAAGCGCGCCGAATTGGAGAGCTTGGTCAAGCGCGTCACGCATTGCCGTCTTGAAACGCATCCGGGATTTTTCGATTACTTCGTCGAAGGCTGCCAGTTTAATCCCGTTGAATCCAAACTCGCGGTCGAGAGGACAATTTCGTGAGCAGAATCCCAGTCTAGGGCTTGGATATGTTTGAGTTCATCGATAAACAACCATCGCTACAGGTGCAAAAATCTGAATACCTGCGCCTCCTTGGTTACCCGCACGCGCACCCACTTAGTGAGCGTGCGCGGGAGCTCGCCGACTGGGCGTGCCGCTGGTATGCAGAGCATGGACGACCCTGGGTTTTTGCCCGCTCCGCCGGAGGTACAAAAATCGCGACGGGAAGGATTTCTTTGAGCGGCGCGGAATTTGTCTCCGACCGTTTGCACGAGCAATTTGCCGCGACGGATGCGCACGACGCCATGCTGGTTGCAGTGAGCGCAGGCAAGGAATGCGAAGAGAAAGCGCGACATTGCTGGGAGGAAGGAAAGCCCGACGAATATTTTTTCCTAGAAATGTATGGCTCCGCAGTAGTCGAGCATCTCGTCACCCACGCCGCTGGACGCATCTGCGGCTGGGCCGATCAAAAGGGCATGGCTGTTCTGCCTCACTATAGTCCCGGCTATTCCGGCTGGCCCGTGTCCGATCAGTCCAAACTCTGGAGCATCATTCGCGGAAACAATGGCACGCCATTTCCCGCCGACCTTGAAGTCATGGAGACGGGAATGTTGCGACCAAAGAAATCCTTACTCACCGTATTTGGCCTCACGCGACATCCGGAAAAAGTTCAACCCGGATCAAAACTCATTCCCTGCGAAAACTGCTCGCTGCCGGCCTGTCAATATCGTCGCGCGCCTTATCGCTATTTCATGCCGCAGCCCGGAATTATCAGTCCCCAGCAAAACGATTTCGTCGGAATCGCCAATCCGCATGTGCCCGCCGGTCCGGTTCTCGACAAGCTGGCCCGCTACACCGTCAACGCCCGTGCGCTGAAGAAATGGTCGCAAGAGCGATTGCAACTCGAGATCGCCCGCGACGGCTCGGTCAACGCGCGCTTCCGTTACGAAGGCACGACCTGTTCGAACCTCGGACGTTCCATCGAGTATGATTACCAGATCCGCCTGCAACCGCCCGCGCAAGCCTACCGCGTCGCGGAAGCCTGGTGCGCTCCGGTCGAAGGCGACATGGGTCACGCGCATCAATGTGAGTATCTCAAAGACCCGGTCACGTTCATGAACCTGGTCGCCGCTGAAAAGCCGCTCGTGGGTTGTCCGCTCAATGATGTTCTCGCATGGAAGCGTTCGAGCAATCCGGCTGGCTGCCATTGCGAAGTCGGCAGTCGCGAACATAAATGGGGCATGGTGTTCGAAGTCCTTCATTTTGCCCTCGCGCAAAAGGGCGCGGCGTGAATACCGCCGGAGCGCGTCGAAGGCCGGAGGCATCAGGCTTTTTTCGGCGGTACTCAATGTGAATTGCTGCGGCTGGTGTTTCAGACACGGTCGCGCCCCGACAGTGATCGGATACGCTCGGTCTATAAAACCAAACAAAAAAAGACAAATAGACAAAAATAAATAATTCCAGAAAGCTTTCTGATCCATTTATGACCAAACTTTGCGACATCAACCCCGCAGCCAAGGACAAACTTCCTCCGGCGTTCACCGACAAATCCCGCATCGGCGTGCATTATACCGACGCGATGATCAAGCCGATGAACACCAAGCTCGCCGATGGTACGCGCGTCGCATGCAAGCGCAAAGGCCTCAAGATCACTCTCACGGTAGGAACGAAAAAGGGCGAAGGACTCATGCGCCGTCTCGATGTCAGCCCCGATCCCGTCGCCATGCTCCAAGCCGCCTTGCAAGAAGCCGCCAAGGCTGCCGGAATTGAATTGCAAATGACAGAGACGGAAATTTTGATTGCAGCCTAACGCGGTGCGAAATGTGTGCCGTGAGGCGCGGGCTTCATCCCGCCTTGCCGACATGTTTCCTACGCGAGACTTTTCGAAAAAAATTTATGAAAAAACCAATTCTCGAAGCGTTGCTCACGCGACGGCTTGTTTGCGACGGCGCAATGGGCACGCAACTCATGCTCGCTGGCCTTGAGCAAGGCAACTGCGGGGAATTGTGGAACCTCACTCATCCAGAACGGGTGTTGGAAATTCAACGACGATATGCCAGCGCTGGTGCTGATTGCATCATCACAAATACTTTTGGCGGAAGCCGCACAATGCTGAAACGCCATGGGCACGCCGAAGATTTGGTCGAGATTAACAAAACAGGGGTTCGCATCACGTGCGAAGCATTCGGCGACCGCGAAGGATTTGTCCTCGGCGATCTCGGCCCGCTTGGTGCCATTCTCGAACCCTACGGCGACCTGTCGGCAGGCGACGCGTTCGAAGCGTATCGAGAACAGGCCATCGCGCTGGTCGAAGGCGGTGCCGACGCAATTATCATCGAAACACAAACTTCGCTCGAAGAAATCGGCGTTGCCATTGACGCTGCGAAAGCTGCGGGCGCACCGTGCATTATTGCGTCGCTGGCCTACGACCTTTCCCAAGACCAAACCTTTTTCGTGACGATGATGGGCGTCATGCCCGACCGAGCTGCCGCCTTCGTCGAAGAACGAGGCGCGAACATAATCGCATTGAACTGCGGCACAGGCATGGACATGCCGGGCGCGGCAAGTGTTGCCAAAATTTATCGCGAGAGTTGCAATCTACCCGTGATGGTGCAGCCCAACGCCGGACTCCCCGTGTTGGAAAACTTGAAAGCGGTTTACAAACAATCAGCGGCGGATTTGGCGCTCGGCGTTCCAAGTGCGCTTGAAGCTGGTGCGAATATCATTGGCTCGTGCTGCGGTAGCACGCCCGAACATACCCGCGCCATTCGCGAAATCGTGGAAAAATTTAACAACGGTCACGCATTATAAAGACGCCGCAGCCGCTTTCGCAATGAGTGGTGCGTCGAAATATTTCTGTTGCGTCCTGACATTCCGGCTTGCTGCGGCTGGTCGAGGACGACACGTCCGCGCTCTTTTCTTCACGACAATTTCGCTTCCATTTCTTTGCGAATGGCTTCGACCACTTCCTCGGGCGTTCCGGCGCGTTCCGCTTCATCGCTCCAACGCAGATGCGTCATGTAAGCATCGCCGGAAATGTGACCTTGTTTTTGCGCAGATTCGTCAATTAATTCCGCAAAGCGCGTGGGCAAACTGATTTTCACTTCATCGAAGCCATCCCACGCTTTCACTTCGGATGGAATATCCTGCCAATAGAGAATTTGAAATTTTGACTGGGCGTTCGGATCTCGCGTTTTAGCCGCAGCAGCGCGCTCGGCGATCACAGGCGCGGCAGCTTCCAATTTAGTCTTAAAGGAAGGAGGAAGACCTTTGCCGACAAAATGGAGAAATAAATCCACGGCGCTTGATGCATCCGCGCCGTAACCGTCCGCGCCGATCTCGTCCGCATACATCTGGCTGATGGGTGCGCCGCCGATGGCCATTTTGATGTCGCCGAGGCCTTTTTCTTCAAAGCCATCAATCACGGTTTTCATGTAGGTCATCGTCGTGGTGAGCAATGCGCTCATGCCGATGATGTTGGGTTTATGCAGTTCGTAAGCGGCAAGGAATTTCTCGATGCTTTGGTCAACGCCAATGTCATACACCTGAAAGCCCGCGCCCTCGGCCATCATGCAGACGAGATTTTTTCCGATGTCGTGCAAATCGCCGCGCACCGTTCCCATCACCAGAATTCCAGCGGGTTGAACGTCAGAATCTTTTGCCGCCAGTAATGGTTTGAGCACCAACATGCCGGCCTTCATCGCGCGAGCGGCGATCAAAACTTCCGGCACATAGAGAATGTTGTATTTGAAATCTTCGCCGACGACGCTCATCCCGGCGATGAGTCCTTCAGTCAAAACTTCTTTAACGCTCCGGCCTTCGGCGAGCGCGGCAATGGTCATCTCCCCGACTTCCTTGGCTTTGCCTTCGTAAAGGCACTGGTTCATTAAGGCGTAGTCTGGCATGGCAATTCCTTTGTTTCTAATCCGCAAAAATTTTTGTTAGAGGGTTGCTCGCCCTCACCCTAGCCCTCTCCCCCGAGGAGAGGG
>JBKJOA010000282.1:0-13051 GCA_046593365.1 Limisphaerales bacterium | reverse complement strand
CCACGGCTTTTGGCAGAAGGATGGAGAAAAAATGAGCAAGACCACCGGAGTCAGCGTCGATCCAAATGTAGTGATTCAAGAATGGGGATTGGATGCGTTTCGTTTTTACGTGGTGCGCGAACTGGCGATTGGTCCCGATGGCAATTGGACTGACGCCGGTTTTCAAGCGCGTTATCAAGCCGAACTCGCCAACGGACTCGGCAATCTCGTCAATCGTTCGCTCTCGATGCTGAAACGTTATCGCGCTGGAAAAATTCCGGCGCGTCACGACGAATTGTCGAAAGACGCTGAACGCGCCGTGCAGGAAACGATTTCCAACTTTCACGACAATGAATTGCAAGCTGCGCTGCAAAGCATTTGGATTCTTGTCTATCGCGCCAACCAATATGTGGATCAGACCGCGCCGTTTAAGCTCGCCAAAGATCCGGCGCAAGCCGCGCGCCTGGATGAAGTCCTTTACAATCTCTGCGAAGTCTGTCGCGTCCTCGCCGTGTTGCTCTGCCCGTTCCTGCCAGAAACCGCCGTGAAAATTTACTCACAACTGGGATTGAAAGAATCTCCTGATAAATTTTCTCAAGCAACCTGGGGGCTATTGCAACCCGGTCAGGAAATCGGCGAACCCGCCGCGTTGTTCCCGCGCAAAGATAAACCTGCGTAGGAACTGAGAGCGTAAGCGTTCAGGGGCGCAAAGATCTGTTTCCAATATGTCATTGCCGATTGTTTCAGTTCAACAAATGCGTGAGTGGGAGCAAGCCACCTGGGCTACCGGACAGACCGCGCGCCAAGTGATTCGACGCGTGGGGAAAATTGTCGCCGAACGCGCCTTGCGACTGACAGGCAAGAGCGACACCGTTCTCATTCTCGTTGGGAAAGGGCACAATGGTGATGACGCGCGTGCGGCCCTGCCCCACTTGATTGAACGTGATGTGGTTTTGCTCGACGCGCTTGAACCGCTCGACGTCTTAAAACAGTTTTCATCGTATTGCATCGGTCCACGCAGACCGCATCTCATCATTGATGGATTGTTCGGCATCGGTTTGAACCGAGACCTTGATCGCGATTGGCGGCAACTAATTGGCGCAGTCAACGCCAGGAATGTTCCCGTGCTGGCGGTTGATGTGCCATCGGGCATCGATTCGGACTCGGGAGAAATTCGCGGCGCAGCCGTGCGGGCGCAAGTGACTCTGACACTTGGCGCGGCAAAGCGCGGATTGCTCGCAGCTTCAGCGGTTCCATTCGTTGGTCGGTTGGAGGTTGCGCCTGAGATTGGTTTGATTCCATGCCCTTGCACAAGCGACTGGCAATGGACGACTGCGGAGGATTTTCATTCGTTCGCCTGGCCGCGAGCTGTAACCAGTCACAAAGGAACTTATGGCCATGTTGTCATCGTCGCGGGCAGTTGCGGATATCATGGTGCAGCCGTCCTGGCTTCGCGCGGTGCGTTGCGAGCACAGCCCGGATTGGTCAGCGTCTTCACACCGGAGAATGTTTATCTGCCCGTTGCCTCGCAATTGCAGGCCGCAATGGTCCATCCATGGGAGACGGCGCGAGCCTTTCCAAAATCAGCGAGCGTCATCCTCTTTGGCCCAGGGCTGGCCACAACACAGTTGCCGGAGAATCTCCGTACTGAATTGGTGGAGCTTTGGCGCACCAGCCCCCTTTCTGTCATCGCCGACGCGAGCGCTTTGGACTGGCTCCCCGCCGGAGGAAATTTTGATCGCGTGCTGCGCGTCATCACACCGCATCCCGGTGAAGCGGCCCGTCTGCTTTCGGTCTCCAATGAAGAGATTCAGGCAGATCGTATCGGGTCGCTCCGAAAGCTTTCCGCGCGTTTTGGAAATTGTTTTGTGGTGTTAAAAGGACATCAAACGCTGGTCGGGCGCAGCGAGGGCGAAGTCTTTTTCAACAGTTCCGGCAATCCATTTCTGGCGCAAGGCGGCAGCGGCGATGTGTTGGCGGGTTATCTCGCTGGCTTGCTCGCGCAACCGCGCTGGCAACCGGACGCACTCCGCACAATTCGTTACGCCGTCTGGGAACATGGCAACTGTGCTGATCACTTGTGCAGGGAAAAATCGAATTGGACAATCGACGATCTTGTGTCGGTTCTCGGGCAATCCGCCAACGCCGGTCAAACGGGCTTGTAAACACAAAATAAAATTACGGGGGAATTTTCCTTCCTTTGCCCGCTTTCATTTGTTATCCAAAGCGCAACATGCGCAGCCGATATCTTTTAGCCATTTGTGGTTTGTTCCTGGGAATAGTTTTACCCGCTCTCCAAGCTGGCAATTACCCGCTGATTGACGGCCAGACCGTCATTGGCGAACCGATTTCCTTCAACGAGACCGGACTCATCATTCGCCAAAATGACGGCATCGTCTCAACGCGCATCCCCTGGACAAAGTTTACCCAAAGCGCCCTCAAAGAACTCGCAGCAGAAGCAAAAGCGGCGAAGGACAAGGCGTTTGTTGAACCGTTCATCGAGGAAGTGGTGGAAAAAGAAGCCAAGCGAAAAGAAATAGCCATCAAGCGGGTGGAGCCTCCCGTGCGTCCCATCGGCGATATCGGTTTAGGCGCTGGTTTTTCCAGTCCGCTTTTCGTGACGATTGTCATCCTTCTTTACTTCGCCAATATTTATGCGGCGTACGAAATTGCCTTTTTCAAAAACCAGCCCTACTGGATGGTTTGCGGAATGGCAGTGGTTGCCCCGGTGGTGGGACCACTTGTTTTTCTTTGCCTTCCTGGACGCCTGGATGCAATTGCCCAGACGACAACGGCCGCTCCTGCGCCTGTCGCTGAAGGAATGGTTGTCGGCGGAGAACCCGTCCTTTCAGCCGATAACACTTCGATGGAATCCGGCGCGAACGTCGGCGAATCGGTCCCCGTCACCCCGGCGTTTCCTGCACCGATTATTTTTCGACGTGGAGAATACAGTTTCAATCGTCGCTTTTTTGAAACCAAACTGGCTGGATTTTTCCGCCTCGTTCCCGGCGAAGCGGAGAAAGACCTGGTTGTCGCTATTAAATCTTTACGCGGCCAATTCGTCGGCAAACGGATCACGCGTGTCACCCAGGAACAACTTTATCTCCAGGTCTTCAAAGAGGAAGCCACGCACGACGAAATGATCCCTTTCTCTGAGGTCAGCGAGGTTGCTCTTCGCCACAAGGATGCTGTTTAAAAATAAGTCCCGGGTGCAGTTGCATCCACCGTTTCAGCGTTAACAATGACCCGCTAAACTTATGAAATTGAAAAGCCTTTTGTTGTTCGGTGCTCCCGGTTCCGGCAAGGGAACGCAGGGAAAAATTCTCGGAACCATTCCCCACTACTTTCATTTCGCCTGCGGCGATGCCTTTCGTAATTTACGAATCGATAGCGATCTCGGCCAGATCTTCATCGATTATTCCAGCAAAGGGCAACTCGTTCCCGACGAACCCACGATTCGTCTCTGGCGCGAAAATATCAAAGCGCATCAGCAACTTGGTCGCTTCAATCCTGATCAGGATACGCTGATCCTCGACGGCATCCCACGTAACCCGAATCAGGCCCGCATCCTCAGCGACACACTTGATGTTCGCGCGGTATTTAATTTGAGTTGTGCGGACAACGACAAATTAATCAAGCGCCTGCAACGTCGTGCGCTTCGTGAAAACCGTTTGGATGATGCCAATCTCGAAATTATCAAAGAGCGCCTGGGGACCTACGAGCGCGACACAAAATCAGTGCTCGATTACTACGGTGTCGATCTCGTGCATACGATTGATTCCACCCAAAGTCCCATCAATGTGCTGCGTGACATTTTGCGAATCCTGGCCAAATTGTAATTCATGGGAGAACAATTCGGTTCATTCACTGCCAGCGAACTTTATTGCCCCAAATGCCAGGTCTCGCAACCGGTGCGTGAAAAATTGCTGTTGATTTTGCCCTCGGGAGAATTGCACGAATACCTGTGTCGCCGCTGCGGCACTTCGCTCGGTGAACGCAAAGTTTCGGGAGGAAAAGTTGACCAGCAACCAGCCGCAACGGTCCCGCGCCGTTTGTTGCGTTAGCAGATTGTTCGAAGAATTTTTTCATGTCACCACTTCGCATCATCTTTATCGGCACTGCTGAACTGGCCTGCGCCAGTTTGGATGCGCTCAATAAATGGGTTGAATGCGAGGTCGTCGCTGTGGTCACCCAACCGGACAAACCGAAGGGCCGCGATTTAAAGCTTCAACCTTCGCCCGTAAAAAAACTCGCGCTCGAACTGAACCTTCCCGTCCTGCAACCCGAGAAAGCCCGCGCCCCGGATTTCGTCGCTGCGCTCCGCGGGTTGACTCCTGATCTCATCGTCGTCGTTGCTTACGGCCAGATTCTTCCGCAAGCCGTTTTGGATCTGCCGCAGCTCGGTTGTTTGAATGTGCATACGTCGTTGCTCCCGAAATATCGCGGGGCTGCGCCCATTCAATGGGCCATTCTCGATGACCAACGGCAAACGGGGGTGACGATAATGAAAATGGATGCCGGGCTTGATACCGGCGACATCCTGACCCAAAGCGTCACGCCGATTCATCCGACTGACGACGCGCAGACCCTGCACAATCGGCTCGCATTGATCGGCGCAGAATTATTGATTGAGACCATCCCAAATTTTGCGGCCGGAACCATCGTCGCGCAGAAACAGCCGATTGAAGGAAGCAGTTACGCGCGAAAAATTTCCAAGGACGACGGCAAATTAAACTGGTCGGAACCCGCGCGTAAATTGTGGAACCAGATTCGAGCGTTTACGCCTTGGCCCGGCGCGTTCACTTTTCAAAAGGCTGGCGCATCCAAACGTCTGCTGAAAATCTGGCAGGCTGAACCGATGGAATCTTCGAGTGCCGAACTGGGAACTGTTCTTGCCGCCGACAAAACCGGCATCGTCGTGGCATGCGGGAAAGATTCGCTTCGCCTGCTCAATCTGCAACGTGAGGGAGGACGACGCCTCAGCGCCCAAGAATTTCTCGCGGGCAATCCATTGCCACTCGGTAGCAAGTTTGGAGAGTAGAATAATCTAGCCTAAATTGCTGGGTTCAAAGAAGCGGTCACTCCTTGAGATCATCAAAGTAGCTTTTTACAGCCCCTTGATACGCTCGCGGCACCTGGTCCTGATTGAGTGCGCTCTGCGCTTCGCTCTGCGCCGCCTTCACCGCTTCCTGATAACCGACCTTGCTCTGCCCTTTGATGCTGACCCCTTTTAAAGTGATACTGGGCATCGAGCCGCCCGGGTTCATCTGCCCGCGAATTTTCGTCGGCGCAAGCGTGTCCGCCAACTCACCCTCGCCGCGATCAGACAAGCCGCGCGGAGCAACATCGGGACGAATCGCTCCAGAGTTGTCCCAGCGTTCCGTAATTTCCGGATAGTAAAGCCAGCCGTTTTCGTCCGCCCAGGTACCAACGCCGCCTCCAGCTTTTCCGCCCTTGCCGGAACCTTTGCCGGGACTTTTGCATTGCGCCCAACTTTGGCCGTTGCCAACGCACATCGAAGCTTTCTGCAATGCTTCCAACGTCCCCTTTAAAGATTCGGCATCGCTCATTTGCTGAAGCAGCTTTTCCAATTCCTTCGCGGCATCCGCCAATGATGCCGCTGCGTCGGATTTTTCTCCCTTCTTCATCTGGTCCATAGCGGATTTCAACAAATCTTTAACCTTCCCATATTCACCGGCGGGATCGACGGCCTTGGCCACCTCATCCAAAAGCTTGCTGATTTGATCTGGAGAAAGATTTGATTGCTTAAGTTGAGCTACCATTTCTTCCAATGTCTTTTGGGCCGCTTCGGCTTGTCCATTTTTCAATTGCTCCGCCAAATCTTTTCCGACCTTTGAACCGGCCTGCTGCTGGAGTTGTTGCAAAGATTTCGCCATTTGCTGTAACTTTTCCAAATCGTTCACCGCCGCATTGAGGTCCTTCAAAAACATGTCGGTCTGGTTTGCTTGCAACGCGGCGATTGCTTCGTCAAGACTCTCCATCGGCAAACCCATCTCCCTGGCTTGTTGGGCAAGGTTGGCCAGCGCTTGGGCGAGTTGCTGTTTCGCCGCAGCCGCTTCGGCTGAATTCTTTCCCGCCATGCCAGAGGCGGCCTGTTGCGCTTTTTGCAATTCGCTTTTCATTTTTTCGAGCGCGTCAGGATCGCTCCCCTTTTCGCCCAAAGCTTTTTGCAGCGAATCAATTTGCTTCTGCACTTCACCCGGAACATTTCCACCCGCGCGAGCCGTTTCTCGCGCCGCGCGCTCCAAAGGTTTGAGCGCGGGGTTGCGGCCTAACTCTTTCATGTCGCTCTTCAATTTATCAGTCGCGCTGGCCAGATCTTTCAACGCCTCGCCCCGGGTAAGTGGAGTCTTGGCAAATTGATTTCCCAGTTCCTCGATGCTTTCCAAACTGTCTTTGGTCTTCTCCAAAGCAGGCGGATGTTGCGCCAGATTTTTCCGCGTCAAATCGCCAATCTGTTTTCCAACTTCTTTGATGATGGCTTTTTCGTTTTGTTTCTGGACGAATGCTTTGCTGCGATATTCGGGAATAAATCCGAGTCCCGCACTCAGCGCGAGAATCAGCAGCGCCCATCGGCTCACCTTGGGAAGCCGCGTGGGAATCAAGCGTCGTGGATCAAGGGCGCGCGCATGACCGGCCGCATCGGAGAGCAACAGGTCTTTCCAATTTCCGCTGGTGGGCAAGGATGCCATTTCGAGCGCGGTGCTGAGGCGTTCCTGCAACTTTTGGCGTTCATCAATCCAGCGAGCCGTTTCGAGAAGCGACATCGGACGCGTCCAGCCGTGGATGAAACCAATGGCTAGAAGCAGAATGGCGATGATCGCAGTGCCCAAAACAATTTCAAACGGGATGGGGAAAATCTTGTAGCAACCCAAAGCCAGGAGCCAGAGTGAGGCGCCCGCGAATAAGCCGTAACAAACTCCGCGCAGCGCGCGTTGCCAACGGAGCCGTTGGGCCGCCCGACGCACCGCTGTCTGTATGGTTTGCAGATCGCTCATGGCTTTGAAGGAACATGCGCTCTTCAAGAATTTTCGCGAGTAAATTTTTCAGCAAATGTAAACCGGGAACTCAAAAATCGAAAAAGCGCAGGAATATTTCAACACCATCAGTCCCGCACTGACCCCTCAATCCGATTCTACCTGAATTATTATGCCGCCTTACCCTGATTGAAATTCGGTTCGAGTGCGACATGGTTGAAACATGTCCGAACGTTCCGAAGCTTTTGATGATTTTCTCGGTGAAGAAGTCGTGAACACTCAGGGAGATCCCATCGGCACTTTTTCTTGTTATTGGGAGCAAGAGGAAGGAAAACCCGTCTTGCTTGGAATCAACGTGATTGGAATCGCAAATGCCACGCATCTCATGCCCGCCAAAGGTGCGCGGCTTGATGACCGGAAGTCGTACATCGTGGTTCCCTTCAGCAAAGAACAAGTAGCCCCAGCACCGTGTTTGGAATGCGGTTGCGAACTAGACCCGGCAAAGGAGCGAAAAGTATTCGCCTATTACGGCACAGAGGCCTTTGATTACACCCCGACCAAAGTCGGCAGCAGCGAACTGCGCCGGAGGTTGCGTCCTGAAAATTCCAAAGTACGGACGACGCCAGTACACCCTCATCAAAGTTAAGATAAGCGCATTGGGCTGGGAGACTGCACGATTCTCTTTGTTTACTTTTGAAAGAGAGTGGTGCCCCGGGGGGGATTCGAACCCACGACCAATTGATTAAGAGTCAACTGCTCTACCAACTGAGCTACCGAGGCAACAAAATTATTTACAGACACTCACATCCATTTTTACCACCCGTCTATTTAACAATGTATCCCGCTGTTGTATCCCTCAGGCTTCGGTTGTGCAAACTTCCATCTTAGAATCCACGGGGGATACAAAATCCCGAAAACTGAAAAAGGGGAACGCTTTCAGCCGATGGCTCATGGCGATCCTTCAAACAAGTTCCAAACCTACAACAACACGTTCCGAACGACAATTATTTTGCCCGCGTGAAAGTCGGGGGCAAGTTAATTCGGAAAACTCTAGCCACTGACACCTTTACAACAAAGCTCTGCTTGCTTGATTTTCTCAAAGAACAAAAATTAAACGTCACCCGATTGGCGCGCCCGTCACTCACACAACCGGCGCGCATATTTCCGTAATCGGTCACATAACGGAAACGGAATTAAAAAAAATTGGGGGGACGTCGGATTCAGTTTCCGCCGCCAATTCTTTTGCGGAGTATTTCGATAGCGGGTAGTTCTTGAGCATGATCGTGGCTAGGAAAATGACACCAATCGAAAATGCGAAATGAAAACACTACAAAAAATCAGGGGCATTGAAAATCTTCACATTTTGCTTTGGATAATTAAAGACACCTGTTGGGTTCAGGATTTTAGGATTCTGGGCGTGAGTATGATTGTTCCAACTCTGGCGGTGGCTGGGTATTTGACTGTTAAAGCAAGAAGGGAGCGAGACGAATTCATTCACAACCTTGCCGTCGTGTTCTGGCTGTGCGCTAACAGCATTTGGATGATTGGCGAATTCTTCTACGAAGATCACACGCGCAACTATGCGTTGATTTTCTTTGCCTGCGGATTGTTCACGCTCGCGCTTCACTACGTCCCCAAGTGGTGGAAGCTCCTTAAAATCACCTGATGTATTCTTCATTCGCCACACCGTGCGGCTAATTCAGCCAAGTAGCGCAATAGTGGCACCGTGCCGCGGTATTCTGCACTCAAGCACTGCGCTTTCCTGTGTCAATGCCGCGTCAATGCCGCGCGGCTTGCGTGACATTGCCGCGCTGTGCAAATGCCGCGTCTCCCTCGTATGTCGCGGTGCGACACGCACTAAGTCAATGCCGCGTCCACGCCGCGACATGCCGCATTATCGAATTTTCAGAATAACGTCGGCTCTTTTCCTTTGGGCGCGGAAATTCTTAGCGGAAAAAAGGTAATTGAACATGCGTTATGCCGTTTACGGGACTTCGGCAATTATTCAATGAATCTTGCTGGAAATTTGCGAAAGAAAACCTGCGGGTTTTACAATGCGAAAATTCAGCCGGTGTTTCATAGAAAGTAAATCATCATCGCCGGAAATTAGAAATTCAGCGTGAGAGGAAATGGCGCAAGCGATAAACGGATTGTCTTTTAAATCGCGACTGGAAATTTCGCCAAGCTCTGCGGGTTCAACTTTGATCGCCGCAAGTTTGAACCATGCAAGCCATTCTGAAATTTTCGGTTTTAATGGATAACGCTGTGGAGCTTGCCGCAAAATATCTTCATATTCTTTCCAGATTTCATTCGTAATTGCGGGACGCGAGAAACCAAGCGCAACGGATTGAAGGCAAAGAAGCGGCGGAATAAATAACGTTGGTATCAAAGACGGCAATTATCATTTGCCGTTTTATTTACGAGCCTTGGCGCGTCGCGATTTTATTAACCTATTTATTTCTGCGGATTCTTTTTCTGTCGCATCGCGTCCAAGACCGCCGCTGGCTTTTACCAGTTTTTCAAAATTCGTTCGCAAAAGAATTTCACTTTCAAGGCGGCTTAAGCCAGCGCGGACAACTTCACTGGCATTGGCAAAGCGTCCTGACTCAATCAAGTTTTCAACCATCTTTTCGTAATGCGAAGTTAGTGAAACATTCATATCCAAAAGATAAAAATAGATAGCATTAGATGTCAAAACTCATAATCCGCCCTTTCTTGGCCAACTGCGCTGGATGAAGAACCAAGAAGAATTTAAGCGGTTACGAAGCTGCCTTTTTCCCGCAAGCGGCCAATTCCCAAAGAAAGCGCGGATTCAACCAAAACCCTGATTTTTGAATTGCAGTTCGCAAAGTGAAGTTTCGGCAAAACCTCGGGACTTTGGCTGACAAGGTTCGCAATGAGCGCATTTGCAAAAGAACTATTCATGTTGCGAATACCGTCAAAATCCAAAACAATCTGGCTATGAGAATGCACGAAAGGATCAATCCGCGCGTAACGAAAAGCGGCTGCTTTTTCACCGTCAGCGAGGAAATTTCCAAACTCAGATGAAAGTTGGATGTGCAGGTTCACGTAAAATACTTAGCAAGGTTTTGGCCGTTTGGCAACAAGCCAGACGCATTCTTTGCATGGTGCAACAATTCCGCGAATCCGTGAATCTTTGCCCGTGTGAAGGATAATGCGCAAATCGTGCCTTGAAAGTCGTTGGTCAAAGTTCGTTGCGCCGCGCCCGCGCTCGTTTTCTGAGAAACTACTCCATTGCCACTTGCCACAAAAAATTGCCCGTCGGTCATTTCACTCAACTCTTTTAAAAGTGTCAGCCCGACACCTGCATTGACCGATTCACCCCACGGCGTTTTAAGATGCAGCTTCGATGAAACTTTTGAGCGCAACGCCAGATCAATCGCGTGAACATCCGTCATTTCAGGCGTCAAAAGTGGCGAGCCATTTTCGGCAAAACTTCTCAATACACCGATTCCATAATCCGCAATCGCAACGCGAATCAAATCTGTCCTTGCGGTATATTGCGCCATTGTGAAACCCGGCGCTTTGGCATGTTGTTTCACGTTATTCGCGAGTTCCGAAACCGCATACTGCATTAAATCAAACAAACCGCTTTGGTCGGGGTCATCCACGTCTGCGTCAGGAAAAAGACAGTAAGCAATGTCTGTCGAAAGTTCTTCCACCGTCGCCGAACCTTCGCCGCCGATGCGTCGCAATTCAACAAACCGGCTTCCGGCATCATGCCGCCGAAATTCTTCCGAAAGTTTGATGCCGCAATTGGAAAAGAAATTGATGCGTTGCAAATAGCGAAAGGCGGGACAGGTTTTGCAATTGTGGAAAACGACTTTTTTATTCTGATTCAACCAACGATGCGTTTTCGCCAAAAGTGTGACCAACGCGCCGGGAGTCCAAAAATTTACAGCCGCAAAATCCAGCGCGATTTCGTCCTCATCGTTTCCAGAGCCGAGAGTGTTTAGAAGATCGGGAAGATGCGTTTCATAAGCGAGCGCGGGCAAGACAATGGTTTTCATTCTTGCGGCATATATTTTGAGTCGCCTTTACCAAAGGGATTTTCTGCGGTTGTTGGAAAACCACTGGCTAAATTCTGGCGACTTCCCGGCGTTTGCGGCGAGTTTGCCATTTCGTAGGAAATCCGCAACTTCCTTAATTCCTCAGAAATATCGCGGAGCCGAGCGTAAAAAAGGTAAATGACAAACCATGTAATCAGAAGTCCTGCGATGTAAAGCGCAACCATTCCCCATGCGATTTTGTGCGCCGTTTGCATCTGCTGATTCAGCATTTGCTGCTGTTGCGCTATCAATTCATTGATGTTGTTCATTTACTTTTCCCTTCTCTGTTTAAATCAGTTCATCGCCGCTTTTTTCACGGGACGTTTTCGGTTTTTTAACTTTTGCCGTTTTCGCTTCTTCGGCGGCGCGTTCAAGATTTAGGGCGAGCAGCTTTTCTAAAATTTGTTCGTCCGTTAGATCGGCGGGGAAGGCGTAGGCGGCGGCGACGGCGGCATCTAGTTTCTTGTGCGTTAGGTCGAGCCATGCGGGGCGTTCGTTGTATAGTTTCGTCAGCGTGCGCGCTTTGAGTTTCGAGGCGCAATCGGCGTCGCGCGGTTCTAGGCGCGGATAACGCACCGTGCCGACGCCGGTTTTGGCGTCAAGGTAGCGTTGCCACGGGCCGCCGGTGCTGCCGGGGAATTCCAGAATTTTTTCCACCGTCCATTCCGGCGGATTGAGCCAGCGTTCGCGCAACGTGTTCAACTCTTTGGCGGCGACGGCAATGGCGGCGCGATGATCTTCTTTCGTAGCAGCCGAGGTGACGAGGCTCTGACTTTTTCTCGAGGTAGATAAATGAGCCTCCTCACGTCGGCTGCTACGGTCGTAGGGCGGCGGTTCTTCGCGCAAGACGATGTGCGCATAATGTTTGGCGGCATTCAATTCGGCTTCGGCATTGAAAGGCGGCTCAATCAAGTCATCACGGAATGGAAACGGAAAAGTTTCAAAGCAAGTGGTCGGCGTGTAGCGCGGGCGCGTTTCTAAAAACGTGCCTTGTTTCAACGACCAAACTTCGTGAAAGCGTGAATGTAAAACTCCAAAAAAGAAATCGTTTGAAACTGGAAAAGCAATTAGCTGTTGGTCTGGCAAGGTGAATGGCTTTAACCAAACAAACAGCCGGAATTTCGACAGCGTTGGCGTGCCAATAAATCTTTCGCAGCCGTTCAACAAATCTCGCAATTCAGGTCTAGGCTCGGCATGAATCCACCAACGCCGCCGGTAAGCGTCACGTTTATTTTTGTCCCGTTCTGGCTTAACCAGTTTTTTAATTCGTTCAAATGGTTTTTCGTAAAGTGCGGCGTCGGCTTCCGTAACTCCCGGAGGAAAATCAATAATCCACATTCCTTGCGGTTGGCGCATGATGTCCAAACCGTTAGCCCACGGACGCAAAACATCGCTGTTCGGTTTGCCGTGGGGATTTACACATTGCAACATCGCCAGAGCTTCCGATTCAACAATGTCGAACGAACCTTTTTTTGAACTGCCCATGTAAGATTTGCCAGCGTTTGCAGGAAGCTCGATTGCTTTGGTTATGTCTGTCGCGAACGAAAGATTCGCATTGATAGTTTCGACTGAATTCCCGTCCAACAATTTTTGTTTTTCCGCGCCGTTGTCAAAGCCAACCATGCTGACGTGAACATTTGCTCCAGACAAAATCCAGTCGCGGGAACTTTCAGCAAAGAAAATGTCGCCGGTTTCTTTGATGCGGTTCAAGACTTCGCGGTTTGCGCCGCCACGAATTCCTTGTGTCGCCAGCAAGCCCGCGCGTTGGCATTTTCCCTTTTCAATTTGTTGCCGCGCCTTTTCAAACCAGTAGCAACACAAGTCCGCAAAGCCCGGCACGCGGCCATCGTAAATTTTCCAAAGTTCCTTTTGATAATGCCGCCCCAGTTCTTCCCAAAGTTTGCTACCGCCCAGAAACGGCGGGTTGCCGACGATGACATCGGCTGACGGCCATTCGCGTTCGGTGTAGAATTTCAAAGCATCGTCGCCCGCGTGCTCGCCCTC
>JBKJOA010000172.1:0-14883 GCA_046593365.1 Limisphaerales bacterium | reverse complement strand
GATGCTGGCTTCGTCTCGAAAATTACGTTGACGTAAAAACCGGCGGTATGTTTCCGATCCGCCACGCGCGTGAAAGACTTTTTATCCATCTTTTGCACGGTTTCGACTTTGCCGCCGGCTGAGACGATCTCTGCGGAAATCTTGTCGATGACATCTTTGATGCCTTCTTCTTTGGCTGCGGTGTTCAAAATGAACAAACCTTCGTATCGTTTCACTTCAGTTTCCTTTTTCTTTGTTTATTAAGCCGTTATACTGGCTCATCGCTTTTTCAATGCCGACACCTGCCCAACATTCAATCTGTTCTGCGGCTCGCGCTAAAATTTTTTCCAGCAACTCGATCTCGTCATTGGCAAATTGTCCCAATACGTGATTAGTAATTTGCCGGACACTGTCCACTCTCCGCCCAATCCCAATCCGCAATCGTGGAAAGTCGCGGGTTCCAATATGTTGCTCAACCGATTCCAACCCGTGATGCCCGCCGCTGCTTCCGCTTTTTCGCAAACGAATCTCGCCCAACGGCAAATCTGCATCATCCACTGCCAACAAAAAATTTTCCAGCGGCAGACGAAAATAGCTGGCCAGACTTTTGACCGCCTCCCCACTCGCATTCATAAACGTCTGCGGCTGGCACAAAACTAACTTGCGACCATTTCGCTCTGTTTTCGCTATACGTGAACTGAACTTTTTTTCCGTCGTCCAATCCAGGTTCCAGTCCTGCGCCAATTTTTCGACCAGCAAAAAGCCAGCGTTGTGTCGCGTCTTCGCGTATTCCCTGCCCGGATTTCCCAAACCGACGATGAGAAACATATCTTCCACACGCGGGCTTCTCTGGTGGTAGAGCGCAACCACTTCTTGCGCCGAGCGGCTCCTTGACAAGGAGACCTACCAAAATTATTTCTTCTTCTCCGCTGGCTTTTTTTCTTCCGCTTTCGGAGCTGCCGCGCCTTTGGCTGGAGCAACGGCCTTGACTGGTGCAGCACCCTTGGCCGGAGCGGCACCTTCGGCACCCTCTTCCTTTTTCTCTTTGGTCATTTCGACTTGGCCCGGAGTTCCTGCCGCTGCCTCTGCCGCCGCTGCTTGCGCTTCGGTCAAAGGAGCAGCAACCGCCATGACTGAAATGTGTTTATCGCCAAGAATTTCAACATTGGATCCCGCCTGGAGATCACCAATGTGAATCGATTTTCCAATTTCCAACGAGGTCACGTCCACCGTGATCACCTCAGGCAAATCACGCGGAAGTGCGCGCACTTTAATTTTAAAAAGAACGTGTTCAAGCACACCGCCGCCCGACTTTACACCGACAGGTTCGCCAAAACTCTCGACTGGAACCATGATGGTGACTTTTTCGTTTTCGGCCACTTCATGCAAATCGACGTGAAGAACCTTGCCGCTGAGCGGATGATGTTGCACTTCCTGCACGAGCGCGAGTCGCTTGGAATCGGTGCCGATCATGAGATCGACCAGAACATTCTCAGAAGCCGAGTGATGGATCAATTCTTCAAGTTCTTCCAGGTCAATTTCGAGATTTTGAGGTTGAGTTTTACCACCGTAAACCACCGCTGGCACCCGCCCGGTGGTGCGTAATTTTTTGACTTCGCCATGGCGAACCTGCGTTCTTGGAAATGCCGTCAATGATACTGATTTCATGTTTCTATAAGATGGCTGACGACCTAACTGGTGCGTCCGCCTTTAAATTCAAACAACGAAGTAATCGAGGAATTACAATTTATCCGTTTAATCGCTTCGCCTAACAATCCTGCCACCGACAAAGTGGTTATGTTCACCCCGTCAATTGCGGGGCGTAGGACGGTATCAGTAGTTATTAATTCGTCAACAGATGATTTTCTGAGGCGTTCGATGCCTAAATCGTTCAAAATTGCGTGCGAAACACAGGCAATAATCTTCTTTGCCCCCTTCTTTTTCAACAAGGCCGCTGCCGTCGTTAAAGTGCCCGCTGTCTCAGTCAAATCATCCACCATTAACACGTTTTTGCCGCGAATTTCTCCAATGACGGTCATCGATTCAATTTCTGTAGCGCTCTTTCTGCGCTTCGCCACAATCGCCAGTCCGACTCCCAAAACCTGTGAATAAGCGTGCGCCATTTTCAACCCGCCCACGTCAGGACTGACAACAACCAAATCCTCCAGCTTTTTCTTTTTTAAGTAATCGTACATCACCGGGGCCGCATAAAGATGATCCACTGGAATGTCAAAGAAACCTTGAATTTGCTGCGCGTGCAAATCCATCGTCAACACACGATTTGCCCCTGCTGCAACCAACAAATTGGCGACCAGTTTGGCCGTGATGGGGACGCGTGGTTGGTCCTTGCGATCTTGCCGGGCATAACCGTAAAAAGGCAAAACCGCAGTGATCCTCGACGCGCTCGCCCGGCGCAACGCATCCATCATAATAAACATTTCCATCAGGTTATGATTGGTTGGCGGGCTGGTTGACTGGACCAAAAAAACATCTTCGCCGCGAACATTTTCCTCAATTTTGACGAACGTTTCGCCATCAGGAAAGGCGCTGACCGTACATTTACCAAGCTCCAGTCCGATGGAAGCGGCAATGGCTTCAGACAAAATTGGATTAGACGTTCCGGCAAAAATTTTCACAGTTTGATTCTTTTGAAAAAATAAAACCACCGCCGAGGTGGTTTGGAGCGAGGACTCTAGCAATGACCTTTAACCATGCAAGCCCTATTCAAAGCTGCCGTGGGTTTAATTATCCGGGCTGAATTAAAACCTCAAAAAACAGCCAGACTTAACGGGCTATCCAACCGCCACCCACCACCAAATCCTCCTGATAAAAAACACACGCCTGCCCCGGTGTGATCGCTCGCTGCGGAATGTGCAATTTTACTTTGGCCGTACCGTTCGCGATCAGTGTGATGGTTGACGCGGTTCCATGATGGTTGTAACGAATCTTTGCGCTCGCCTCAAATTGCGCAGGCGGCGTTTCGAATGGAATCCAATTGCATCGCTCCACAACAAATTCATCGCGCTCCAGCAAGGAATCATCTCCCACGATCACGCGATTATTGGCCGGATCAAGTTCCAGCACGTAAAGCGGTTTGGGCGAAGAAATGCCCAGTCCTTTGCGCTGGCCTACGGTGTAAAACTCGATTCCCTCATGTTCGCCAAGTTTTTTCCCCGACGTATCCACAATATCACCGACATGTTTCGCGACGAGGTTCGCCTTTTGTAGAAAGCCTCCGTAATTGTTGTCCGGCACGAAACAGATTTCCATGCTTTCTTCTTTATCGGCGGTCTTGAGCTGACACTCACGCGCGACTTCCCGAGTATCGGCTTTCGTTTTTTCACCGAGCGGAAACAGGGAAAAAGCGAGCTGATCCTGTCGCAACGAAAACAGGAAATAGCTTTGATCCTTCCTGGAATCGCGGCCCCGTTTTAAGAGCGTGCGTCCTTCCGCCGTTGTCTCGACCCGCGCAAAATGGCCCGTCGCAATTTTCTCCGCGCCCAGTTGTTTTGCCCGAGTGATCAACGTTCCAAATTTCAAAGTCTGATTGCACATCACACACGGATTTGGCGTTCGGCCAGCGCGATATTCATCCGCGAAATATTGAATCACCTTGTTCTGAAATTCCGCCGCTTCGTCGATCAGGTAATAGGGAATTCCGAGCTTATGACAAACACTGCGAGCATCCATCACGGCTTGCGGACCGCAACATTTGTCCTCGGCGCGCGACACGCAATCCTGCGGCCAAAGTTTCAACGTCACCCCGACGACATCAAACCCCTGCTCCAACAAAAGCGCAGCCGTCGCCGAGGAATCAACTCCTCCACTCATCCCACACAGCACGCGCTGACGTTTTTGCAAGTTCACAGACGCACATTATACGGTTTACGCGCAGCGTGTAAATTGGTTTGCGAATGGCCGAAATAATTGAAACCGCGATATACGCCAAACACGCGAAATGAAACTTTCAAAACCGTTCGCGTATTCTGCTTATTTCGTGGTTCGGATTTCAGCGGGTTTTCTCCACCACCAGCATCTCGATGGGTATATTAGTGGGAACGAGTTCAAGGCCAAGTTGGTCAATCAAAGCCTGTTTCAAACCATCGTAACTTGGATGCTTCCAGTCAGCTTCTTTTGCATTCCATTTAAGATCAATATCGTAACGACCGGCAAATCCAGTTTGATCAAGCACGGGCTTATTTAGCCTTTGCTCCAAAAACTCTGTAAATTCCGAAACAGGACGATTCCCGACAACATACTGTTCTGATCCATGTTCTCGATGTGAAAAATCTGAAGCGCTTGCGTTTGTGCTTCGCTTTAATCCTGCCGAGTCAGTAGTTTTGAGCCGAAGCAAGAACACACCCACGTCGCGCATTTCACGCTGCCCGATTACGCCAAATTGTTTTTCTAACTCGGCTTGGAAACTCGTTCTAAAATCCGGCACAGTGACTATAAAATCAAATTTGTCGTTCGGAAGATTCGTGGGAAGAATCATCCGCGTTGTAGGCCAAGCATGGTAATTTGTTGGAGAACCATAAGCATTTTGTAACATCCATTCAAAAGAGACGGCGCGGCCAACCATTCTTATGCCCTGCTTTCCAAAGTCAGATACATCGGCTGTTCCATTGTCTTGCGGAAAATGGGTTGATCTGACAACAAGCATGGGCGGTGCTTGACGCAATTTTTCGGAATTCGAGTTGAAGTCGAAATACGAATCATCAATAGATCGTTCCAGTGCTCGTCTTGGCTCTGCCGCTCGTTTAATAATCACAGTAGTTGTTCCCGCCGCGAGCAGCACGCCGACGCCGACTGCAATCGTCATTTTTGCTTTTGTCCATGCCATAAGTTTCAATGCTCCTTTGATGATTATTAATGTTGAACCGCTGGCCACCGCACCTTTCGCAATCGCCACGGCGGAAATAGTTTTTGCCAACGCGATGGGCGCAGCTTGAATGGAATTCGCCGAAATGACTCCCGCAATAATTGTGGCCGTCGAAACCACGCCGCGTTTCGTGAAAAATTTCCGCAGCTTTTCCAGCGCGCGATTCACCCGCATTTTCGCCGCGTCTTCGCTCGCGCCTAACGCTGCGCCAACTTCCTTGAAATTTTGATTTTCAAAAAATCGAAGCACGAGCGAGTCGTGATCTTTCTGGCCGAGTTGTTCCATCGCGCCGTCGAGCAACGGAGCGATTTGCGGCCAGGCATCAGGTTCGGGTTCGTTCAAAATGGATTGCATGTGCGCCTCCTGTTCGCGTTGTTGCCGCCGCCGTTGAATGGTCAGCGCATTGGCGCTCGCGTAACGCGCCGTGCGGCAAAGCCAGCCGGATAAAATCGTTTTGTGGCTGAGCGAGTTTGACTTGCGCGCGAGAATAATAAAAACGGCCTGGGTGATTTCCTCGGCCAGATGCGAATCGCGCACCTGCCGCAGCGCCACGGAGTAAACCAGATTGACGTGGCGCGAGACGATCTCGGCGAAAGCTGGCTCGGAATTGCTCCGGGCATATTCGCGCAGCAAGGTCAGGTCGTCGTTCATTTCATCAATACATTTACGCCGTCGCGAAAAGGTAACAGATTATTTTGCGGGAAAAATTAAACCGCGAAATACACAAAATACGCGAAATGAATTTTTAAAAAAACGGTTCGTGTATTTCGCGTGGTTCGCGGTTCTGATCTTTTTGAAGCGGGAATTTTCGGTTACGGCAAATCCGTGGCACCCATCAAATAACGATCACATTCCCGTGCTGCGCCGCGACCTTCGTTGAAGGCCCAAACGACGAGGCTTTGACCGCGACGGCAATCGCCGGCGGCGAAAACGCCCGGAACGTTGGTCATGTATTTGTTGAAGTCGGCTTTGGCGTTTGAGCGCGGGTCGCGTTCGACGTTGAGTTGTTCGAGAAGCGATTGTTCAGGCCCGAGGAATCCCATCGCGAGTAGAACGAGTTGCGCGGGGCGAATCATTTCCGTGCCAGCAATTTCCTTCGGCACAAATTGTCCCTTGTCGTTTTTCTCCCACTGGATTTCAACAGTGTGAACTTCTTTGACGTGGCCATGTTCGTCGCCGATAAAGTTTTTCGCCGTCGTGAGATAGACACGCGGGTCACCGCCGAATTTCGCCGCCGCTTCTTCCTGTCCGTAGTCCATTTTGTAAACTTTTGGCCATTCGGGCCACGGATTATCTTTCGCGCGATCCATCGGTGGCTTGGGCAAAATTTCCAATTGCACGAGACTCTTGCAGCCGTGACGCATGGAAGTTCCCACACAATCTGTTCCGGTGTCGCCGCCGCCAATGACGATAACATCTTTGCCAGCAGCGGAAATGAAGTTGCCGTTCTTGTGATTGTCGAGCAATGCCTGGGTGTTGCGCTGCAAAAATTCCATCGCGAAATGAATGCCTTTGGCATCTCGTCCTTCAATGGGCAAGTCTCGACCCTTGGTTGCGCCGGTGCAAAGAACCACGGCGTCAAAATTTTTCAACAATTGTTCAGCAGAAAAATTCTTTCCAACTTCCGTGTTGGTGAGAAAGGTAATTCCTTCAGCGGTCATTTGATCAATGCGCCGTTGCACGACTGCTTTTTTGTCGAGCTTCATGTTGGGAATGCCATACATGAGCAAACCGCCAACGCGATCGGCGCGTTCGAAAACGGTGACGGTGTGACCCGCTTTGTTCAACTGGGCCGCAGCGCAAAGTCCCGCAGGGCCAGAACCGATGATCGCAACTTTCTTTCCAGTGCGGACTTTCGGTGGTTCCGCCGTAATCCAGCCTTCATCCCAGCCGTGGTCGGCAATGGCGCATTCAATATTCTTGATGGTGACCGGCGGTTTGTTGATTCCCAAAACGCACGAGCCTTCACACGGCGCGGGACAAACACGTCCGGTAAATTCAGGGAAATTATTCGTCTTGTGCAGACGGTCGAGCGCGTCTTTCCACAGTCCGCGATAAACGAGGTCGTTCCATTCGGGAATGAGGTTGTTGATCGGACAGCCCGACGCCATGCCGCTGATCAAAGTGCCGGTGTGGCAAAACGGAATTCCGCAATCCATGCAACGAGCGCCTTGCTCGCGCAGTTTCGCCTCATCCATGTGATGATGGAATTCGTTCCAGTCACGGATGCGCTCGACCGCAGCACGGTCAAGCGGCAACTCTCGTAAATATTCTATGAATCCTGTGGGCTTGCCCATCTTGTCTGGTTTTCGGGGTGTTGGTTGTTGGGTTTTTAAAAGTATGGGGTTAACTGCCGCCGACGCGTGAGACATCTTTCGCATTCACTTCAAAGGCGGCCATCATCGCTGCTTCCCCGCTCAATCCAGAGGCTTCCATTTCCTTCACAGTTTGCAAAATGCGTTTGTAATCCTTCGGAATGACGCGAACAAATTTTGAAACGAATTGTTCCCAGTTTTTCAAAACTTTCGCGGCCCGTTCGCTCTTGGTGTAATCTGCGTGGCGCTGAATCATGGCGTGAACTGCGGCGATTTCCTTCGCGTCCTGAAGTTTTTCGAGTAAAACCATTTGCTGATTGCAGTTCCGATCAAAATCACAATTTTCGTCGAGGATGTAGGCGATGCCGCCGGACATTCCCGCCGCAAAATTCCGTCCGGTGCAACCGAGAATCACCACGCGACCGCCGGTCATGTATTCGCAGCCGTGATCGCCAACCGATTCGACAACTGCATTCACGCCGGAGTTGCGTACGGCGAAACGTTCCCCAGCCATGCCGCGAATATAGACTTCACCGCTCGTTGCGCCGTAAAGCGCGACGTTGCCCGTGATCATATTTTCCTCAGCCACAAATGTGGAACCGATCGGCGGATGCAAAATTATTTTTCCGCCAGACAAACCTTTGCCGAGATAATCGTTGGCATCGCCTTCGAGGGTCAGCGTCACGCCTTTTGGAATAAAGGCACCAAAACTTTGTCCCGCGGAACCGGTGAAGTTCAGGCGAATCGTATCTTCGGGCAGGGCATTGACTCCGTGACGGCGCGTAATCTCGCTGCCAAGAATTGTGCCGACGACGCGGTTCACATTTTTAATGGGAAGGTTTGCGATGACCTTTTCTTTTCGATCAATGGCGGGTCGGCAAATGTTCAGCAATTGCTGCATGTCCATTGATTTGTCGATGCCATGATCCTGAATTATCTGCTGATAGCGTCCCACTTCCGCACCAACCTCGGGTTGATAGAGAATGTTTGAGAAATCCAAACCTTTGGCTTTCCAATGCTCAATCGCTTTGCGTGGTTCAAGACGATCGGTGCGACCAACCATTTCGTTGATAGTACGGAAACCGAGTTCGGCCATGATTTCGCGTACTTCTTCCGCGACAAATTTCATGAAGTTCACCGCATGCGCAGGGTCGCCGGTGAAATTCTTCCGCAATTCAGGATCTTGCGTTGCCACACCGACGGGACAAGTGTTCAAGTGGCAAACGCGCATCATAATGCAGCCGAGTGCCACGAGCGGGGCTGTCGCAAAACCAAATTCTTCCGCACCCAATAATGCGGCGATAACCACATCGCGTCCGGTTTTTAGCTGGCCATCCGTTTCAACCACGATGCGGCTGCGCAGATTGTTGAGCACCAAAGTCTGGTGCGCTTCAGCCAGGCCGAGCTCCCAAGGGATGCCGGCATGTTTGATGGATGTCTGTGGCGAAGCTCCGGTCCCGCCGTCGTAACCGCTGATCAAAACAACATCGGCGTGCGCTTTCGCCACACCTGCGGCGACCGTGCCAACACCCACTTCGGAAACCAATTTTACGCTGATTCGCGCGTGATGATTCGCGTTTTTCAAGTCGTGAATCAATTCCGCCAAATCTTCGATGGAGTAAATATCGTGATGCGGTGGCGGCGAAATCAGTCCCACGCCCGGAGTGGAATGGCGCGTCCTGGCAATCTCTGGAAAAACTTTCGCGCCGGGTAACTGTCCCCCTTCACCGGGTTTCGCGCCCTGCGCCATTTTAATTTGAAGCTCGCGTGCGTTGACGAGATAAAGACTCGTCACCCCAAAACGACCGGAAGCAACTTGTTTAATTGCGCTGTTTTTCGAATCGCCATTCGGTTCGAGAACATAACGTGCCGGATCTTCGCCACCTTCGCCGGTGTTGCTTTTTCCGCCAATCCGGTTCATCGCGATAGCCAACCCTTCGTGGGCTTCTTTACTAATCGAGCCATACGACATCGCGCCGCTTTTGAATCGCTTTAAAATTTTTTCGACGGACTCAACTTCTTCTATGGAAATGGATTTCTCTGGTTTGAAATCCAAAAGGCCGCGGAGCGTAAAATGTTGTTTCGTCTGGTCATTTACCAATGACGAATAATCTTTGAACGCCTTGTAATTTGAAGTGCGGCAAGCGAGTTGCAGTTTATGCACCGTTTGCGGACTGAACAAATGAGCTTCGCCTTGCGCGCGCCACTGGTATTGGCCTCCCACATCGAGAGAATGACCGTTGACCTGACGCTCAGGAAATGCATGTTCGTGACGAAACTTAACTTCCTGGGCAATGACATCCAGGCCGATCCCTTCGATGCGCGACGCGGTCCAGGTAAAATATTTATCGATGACCGATTGCTTGAGGCCAATTGCTTCGAAAATTTGCGCGCCGCGATAACTTTGAATCGTCGAAATGCCCATTTTGGAAATAACTTTGACAACACCCTTCACAGCCGCTTTCGCGAAATTCTTGCAGGCTTCTTTGTGCTTGATGTCTTTGAGCAACCCTTGACGAATCATGTCGTCGAGCGTTTCGAAGGCAAGATACGGATTGATCGCGCCGCAGCCATACCCGATCAGCAGTGAGAAATGATGCACTTCGCGCGGTTCGCCGGATTCAAGCACCAGCCCGACGCGCGTGCGCGTGCCTTCGCGAATCAAATGATGATGCAAACCAGCCACCGCGAGAAGAGAAGGAATGGGCGCGTTGTCTTTGTTGATGCCGCGATCGGATAAGATCAAAATATTGACGCCATTCTTGATCGCCTGGCTCGCCGACGCGCAAAGTTCGTCCATCGCTTTGGCGAGGCCCGCTTCCCCCGCTTTCACGTCGAACAAAATTGGCGACGTGATCGATTTAAAACCAGGCTGATTGATGTGTTTGAGCTTGGCGAATTCTTCGTTCGTAAGAATCGGCGACTTCAATTCAATCACATGGCAACTCTCCGGCTCCGGTTTGAGCAAATTTCGCTCGGAACCAATGGTCGTCTCAGCCGAGGTGACAATTTCTTCGCGAATACAATCGATCGGCGGGTTGGTGACCTGAGCAAAAAGTTGTTTAAAATAGTTAAAGAGCGATTGAGGCTTATCCGACAACACCGCAAGCGGCGTGTCTGTGCCCATCGAGCCAATCGCTTCGACGCCGTCACGGGCCATGGGGGACATCAAAATTCTCAAGTCTTCGAACGTGTAGCCGAACGCTTGCTGGCGTTGCAAAATGGTATCGTGATCCGGTTCAGGCAAATGGGGCGCGGTGGGGACGTCCGCGAGTTCCAGCATGTATTTGTCAAGCCATTCGCGATAAGGATGTTTGGCGGCAATCGTATTTTTGATTTCTTCGTCGGCAACGATTCTCCCCTGCTCGGTGTCGATGAAAAACATGCGGCCCGGTTGCAAGCGTCCCTTTTGCAAAACGCGCTCCGGCGGAATAGCGAGCACGCCGACTTCAGACGCCATGATGACCAAATCGTCTTTCGTAACATAATAGCGCGAAGGGCGAAGTCCGTTCCGGTCGAGTGACGCGCCAATGCGAACGCCATCAGTGAAAGCGATTGAAGCGGGGCCGTCCCACGGTTCCATCAGGCAACTGTGATATTCGTAGAAAGCTTTTTTCTCGTCGCTCATGCTTTCGTGATTCGCCCACGGCTCGGGAATCATCATCATCATGGCGTGCGGCAACGAGCGTCCCGAAAGCACCAGCAGCTCGAGGCAATTGTCGAACATGGCGGAATCGCTGCCGTCGGTGTTGATGATCGGAAGAATTTTTTTAATGTCTTCGGCAAACACTTCGGACTCAAACATCGCCTGCCGCGCGTGCATCCAATTGATATTCCCGCGCAGAGTATTGATTTCGCCGTTGTGCGCGATGTAGCGATACGGATGCGAACGTTCCCAGGTCGGAAAAGTGTTGGTGCTGAAACGCGAATGCACAAGGGCGAGCGCCGATTCCATGTCCGCGTCGCGCAGGTCCGGAAAATATTGGTCCACCTGCACCGGCGTGAGCAGGCCCTTGTAGATAAAAGTTTTGCAGGACAGACTCGGGATGAAAAACGCGTCGCCTTCCGGTTCAGGGGTGTAACGAATCGCGTTTTCCGCGCGTTTGCGAATGACGTAAAGTTTCCTCTCAAACGCCAAATTATCCTTTAGTTTCGGATTGCGCCCGATGAACGTGTAACGCATGAACGGCTCGGCGGCTTTGCCAGTTTCACCGAGCGAAGAATTATCCGTTGCGACATCTTTCCAACCCAGAAAAGTCTGCCCTTCTTCAGCGACAATTTTTTCAAAAATCTTTTCGCAACGGTCGCGTTCTTCCGTGTCGCGGGGAAGATAAGCCATCCCCGCGCCGTAATCACCGACCGCAGGCAAATTGATTTTCGATGCAGCGCACATCTTCGTAAAAAACTTGTGCGGCATTTGTAGGAGAATTCCCGCGCCGTCGCCGGTGCAAGGATCGCAACCGGTCGCGCCGCGATGATCGAGATTCAAAAGAATTTGCAGCGCGTCACGGATGATCTGGTGCGATTTTTTCCCTTTGATATGCGCGATGAATCCAACGCCACATGCGTCATGCTCGAATTGCGGATCGTATAATCCCTGCTTGGGAGGCAGTCTCCCGACGCTTGTCTTGCGGCTTTCACTATTCTGTTCTGCGCTCATCTTTAGTTTTTAGGAATCTAGCCTGTTATTCACCGCTTCAAAATAAATTTCGTTAGTTTTTACTGAAAATGGCATGCGCCGCAACAGTTCTGTGAAAAAATTTGCGAATTCTCCCGGCGGGGCGAAATCGTCTCAGGGAACCGGACGAGGCGATCAGGATTTCTGACGCGGAAACAGCGGAATAAAATACCGCCAACTAACTATTGAGAACTTTCAAGGCTTTCTTCGCATCCGAGACGCGCAGGATAAGCAAACCCTTTTTCGAATTTGGGCTGGTCGCGCAATAGGCGTATTCGATGTTCACCTTGGCTGCGGAGAGTTTATGAGCAATCGTGGCGAGCGAACCCGGTTTGTTATCCCCATCAATCATCAGCACATCATCTTCTACCACAAGCGTGCCGTGCTCTTCAAAAAGATGAAGCGCCTTTTGCGGTTCGCTCAGCACCATCCGAACTACGCTATGGTCCACGGTGTCGCTGATGGATAACGCGTAAATATTGATCTTGGCCTTGCTCAAGGCATCGCAAACGCGCGCCAAAGTGCCAGGACGATTTTCGAGGAAGAGTGCCAGTTGCTTAGTGATTTGCATAACCCGACCGCGAAATTAGCAGAACACTTTGATGCTGCAAATGATTTTTGCCATGAAGGTAGGCTCAGGGAAACCAATGTCACTGTTTCCGGCTTTCATCCAGAAACCTGTTGGGTTTTCGGCAGTTACCTGCTACGATACGTCGCGATGAAATCGCCGCCAAATTTTCGCCGTTTGGCTTCAGGCTTTTGCCTCGTTACGGCGTTGCTGATGTTGGTTCCGGGTTTGACCTTCGTTTCTCACCGCCTGACCGGAAATGCTTTGGCCATTTACTGGCTCATCTGTTTTTTGCTGACTGGTTTGGCCGCGATCATCGCATTGATTGACATAATGCTGCTCCGGCGCGAACTCCGCGAGCAACAACGCGAATTGATCAAAAGGACATTTAATGACGCGGATTCTGATGAGGCGGCCGACGGAAAAAATTTTCGCGAACAAGGCTGATTTTAACGCCCGTATTCCGGTTGAATTTGTTCAAGTTTCTGCGAAATTCAACTTGCATAACCTATGAAGTTTCCTCTCGCCAAAATTGAAAAAACGCTGAGCGAGAAAGAGAGGTCGGCCTTGATCAGCTTGCTGGCGGACGATGATCTCGCCATCTACCAGACCGTGCGTGAAAAACTTCTCACCTACGGCTTCGCTGCGCGCGAATGGTTGCGCCCTTATCTTGTCAGCAGCGATCCCGTTTTGCGACGCCGCGCCAAGGAGATAATTGATTATTTCGGACGACAAACCGCCGACACCCGCTTTCTCGCTTTCTGTCTCAATCAAGGTGAAGATTTTAACGTCGAAGAAGCGGTCCTTCTTCTGGCTCAAACCCAATTCCCAGCCATTAATCTTTCCGCTTACGTGGCCTTACTCGACAGTTTTGCCCAAGATTTGCAGGAACAAATTAGTCCTGGGGCCGAAGCCGAGCAAATGCTGGCCACGATTAACGACTATTTGTTTGGGCAACTCGGTTTTTTCGGCAACGAAGAAAACTATTATGATCCCGCCAACAGTTACATCAACTGCGTTTTGGATCGCCGGACAGGAAATCCGATCAGCTTGTCCCTGGTTTATTTATTCCTTGCGAAACGCTTGAAGTTACCAATGACGGGTATCGGTTTGCCCGGCCATTTCATTTGTCGCTATCAAACGACTAAGAGCGAAGTTTACGTTGACCCTTTCAACCGCGGAAAACTTCTCAGCAAAGCGGATTGCATCAAATATTTACTGCACACCAATCACAGTTTGCAGGAAGGCCATCTTGCGCCGGTGACTTCGCGCCGGATTTTGCTCCGCATCTGCGCCAATCTTCACCAGATCTACACGCAACTCGAAGCTCGCGAGGAAATTTCAAGGCTACAACGCTATCTCGTGGCGCTGGCGAAATGATCAAGTGATATTGGCCTCACGAACAACATTCTTGCGACTGCACATTATTCTGCAAAATTCAGTTGTGTCCGAATCAATCCCGATTTTAAAAAAGCAATTTCGCGAAAGGTGTGTGGCTCTTTGGAATTACAATCTAATAAAGTTGCGCACTATTTGTTGGTTGCCTTGTCTTTTTTTACTTGGCTGTTCACTCGCTTACATTCCATATGCCCACAAAACCATGAACGACAAAACGATTTTTTCGGGAAATGCCATTGTAGATCCTCTTGCTTTGATATTGAAATATTCCGCTCCATCTGCGGGTGCGGGCGTAATTGGTTTAGCATTTCTTTGGCGGCGTGGAATGGCGAAGAGATGGGATGTTTCGGCAGCGTCGGGTGTCTGTCTTTCCTGTACGATTGGATTGACCGCCTTTGGAGTGTCGCTGTTCTGGGGTTATTCCATGCGTTTTTCCGATTGTGTTTGGTGGTTAAAACCATTCGGAGCTTTATTAGGCTTCTAAAATTTCGCGCAAGAATACTTTAGAACTTTTTCTTTTAATTCACCGCATCAATTTCCATTGCCGCCTTGAAATATACGGATCAAGCCGCGCCAAAATAAAATACGCCCAGCGCCCTTTCATTCTCTCCCAGAAATTTCGTTCCGTGCGCCAGCTTTCCAATTCAATTTTCCGGCAGTGCGGCAAATCTTTCGCAAAAGTTTCACGCGCTTCAGTTTAGCGGCTCGGAAATTATTCTTTAATTTTCCTGGCTAGATCAGCGGGGAGCAGTTTGCGAAGTTTCGGATGCGCTTCAACAAGCCGCATGATATCGAGCAAGTCTTTCTGCCGTTTGCTGGCGCGGCGTTCGGTATCTTGCCATGCCAGAATTTTTCCACGCAGTGTGTCGGTCAAACTCGCCACGCGCATCAAAATCCCGTGAATGTCCGCCGGAACAGCGCGTTTTGGAAATTCGCGATAAACTTTCTCGGTGCTGATTTGCACGGAGACTTTCGAGCGGCCTTTGAGGTTGATTGACCACTTGAATTTTTTGGCGGTGAATCCCACGGCGCGCAATGCCTTCACAGATTCGTCAATCCGTTC
>JBKJOA010000509.1:0-8135 GCA_046593365.1 Limisphaerales bacterium | reverse complement strand
CGCGGGTCTGCCGTTCCGCCGGGCAGTTGCTTTGGCATCATCCGACGGACGCAGCGCTGCAAGCAGACATTGAACGCGTGCTGGGAGTAATGAGCGCGACCGGTTTTGACCCATTCGTTGGTCGCAAGCTTTTCGGCTTTGCCCAAGCTGCCGGGTTGACCGAGATCGAAGTCCGCGCGGAGAGCTATCACTTGTTTGCGGGCCGGATTGACGAGCACAACCTGCGGCTCTGGGAACTGAAGCTGGACATTGCGCTCCCGGCCGCCGCCAAGGCACTCGGCACAATGGCAGCAGCGGAGAGTTTGAAGCATCGTTTCCTCGATTACCTGAAGCGTGACGACACGCTGACATATTCAATCGTCTTCACCGTCACTGGGCGAAAGCCGTGAAAGACTCCGATGCTGACCAGAACCGCCCTTCGCATTCTTGTCCATGAAAAGGGGAAATACGCCGGCGTGGTGGTGGGCGTGACGATGGCTTTGTTACTCGTGCTGCTACAATCGGGTTTCTACTTCGGTTTCCGGAGGGACATCACCGTAGTCTCCGATTCCTTCGACGCGGATTTATGGATTTCACAGCGGCATTTGTTTTCCATTGATTACGTCTCCCACATGGATGACTTGCCAGCATCACAGGCACTCACTGACGGTGACGTGGTCGCGGTGATGCCAGTGATCTATGAGTGGTCGCAGATACGGAGTCTTCCCAATGGCGCGACGGAAGAAGGAAAGACGCTCGGGGTGGATTTGAGCAGCGGCTTGAATGTGAACTTGGGCGTGGAGAATCCAAACGATCTGGCCACGCTCCTTGCCGTGCCGGGAAATGTGTTGGTGGATGCAAAACATTTCTCACGGATTGGCATTAGCCAGCCCGGCGAAATTGGCGTCGAGATTCACGGGCTGAACGCCAATGTTGTCGGCGTAATGCACGGCAAGAAACTTTTCACAGCCGCCTGCCTCGTCGTCACCGACCTCGACAACGCCCGCCGCTTTCTCGGTTTGAAAGCAAACCAAACCACGTTTGTAGCCGTCAAATGCCGTGGTGACGCGGATGTGAGCAAAGTGCAAGCACGGTTGCAGGAACGTCTGCCGGAGTATCGTGTCTGGACCGCAGCCGAGTTTCACGACCTGACACAGAACTATTGGGTAAAATTGACGGGCATTGGCCCGGTGTTGTTGTTGTCAGCGGGGCTGGCCGCGTTCGTCGGATTTTTGACGGTGTTCCTGACCTTCTCACACCTGACATCTGAAAAACTGCCGGTGTATGCCGCAATGAAAGCGATGGGGGCGTCCAATGCGGAACTCGGCGGCATCGTGCTGCTGCAAATCGGCGTCGTGTTCGGCATCGGAAGTGTGCTGGCGATCACGGGTGTCGGGCTGGCACTGGTAGCGCTTTCCAAAACGACCATCTCCGTCGTGCTTACGCCCGGCATCGCGTTGCTCGGCGTGGGCTTCATGGGCGTGTGCTCACTGGCTGCGGGATGGAAGTCGCTGCGCAGTCTTTCAAAGATCGAACCTGCTGAGGCGTTCCGGGTATGAACGCAAACGACCGTGTCCTCGGTCTGGCCAACGTGGAAAAAAGTTTCCAGGAACCGTCCGGCACTTTACGCGTACTTGATGGATTGAGCCTGAGCGTCTGCGTGGGAGAAATCGTGCTGTTGCAAGGCCCCTCCGGTTCCGGCAAGACGACCTTGCTGCAAATCGCCGGCTGTTTGCTCCGCGCCGACACTGGGCGGGTGGAACTCGGGGGCGAAGAGTTCAATGGCGCGAATGAACGCGCGCGAACATCCGCACGCCAGCGGCATCTCGGGTTCTGCTTCCAGCACTTTCACCTGCTGGAGGCATTGACGGTGCGTGACAACGTGATGCTGGGGCTGCGCTTGAAGCGCCAAGCGCTGGACGCGCAAAGGGTCAGTGAAGTGCTGGAATTACTCGGCCTTGCCAAAAAAGCCGACAAACTACCGCGCGACTTGAGCGGCGGAGAGAAGCAGCGTGTCGCTTTCGCCCGCGCGCTCGTCGGTCGTCCCACATTGCTGCTGGCCGATGAACCCACTTCGCAACTTGACGCGCACGCGGCGGAAGCCGTGGCCCAACTCGTTCGCAAGTCCGTCAAAGAATCCGGCTGCGCAGCACTCATCACGACCCATGACACGCGTCTGCACCCGGTGGCCGACCGGATTTGCACGCTGAAGGAAGGAAGAATTCATGAATAACTATTTGTCTCTCGTGTGCCTCGCGCTGGTTCTTACGGCATCAGCCGCCGAACCGAACGCGGCGACGAACGGCGTCCGAAAAATCGTTTGCGTTGGCCGTGTCGAACCGGTGGATGGCGAAGTGGAAGTGTCGTCGCAAATGTCCGGCACCCTCACCGCCGTCCAGGTGAAAGAAGGCGATTGGGTGACGAACGGCACCGTCCTCGCCAAACTGGATGCGCCACGCGAAAAGGCCGCGCTTGATCTGGCGCTGGCAAAGCTCGCGCGTGTGAAGGCCGGGAATGGAAAAGAGGAAATCGCCGCCGCCGAAGCGTCACGGGACGCGGTCGCAGCCGAACTCGAATACGCAGAAGCCGAATATCAGCGGGCCATCAAGCTGCGCGAGCAAAAGGTCGTGGCCGATGACGTTCTCGACGAGCGGCGTCAACGGGCGACGGCGTTGCAGAAGCAATTACTCACCGCAACGAAACAAGCCGAGGCCGTGAAGCGCGGGCCGCTGCCGGAAGATGTTGCGTTGGCCGAAGCGGAAGTCGTCTCTGCGCGCGCCGCGCACGAACTTCGGATTGTTCGTGCGCAAGCGGACGGCGCGATTCTTCATTTGTATCGCCACGCCGGAGATTTCGTGACGGTGTTTCAGCCCGCGCCGATCTTGCGCATGGCGGATACGAAACGATTGCGCGTGCGCATCGAGATCAACGAACAGGAAGCTCATCGCGCCAAAGCAGGACTGGAAGGCGAGTTCACCGTGTTCGGTGTGAAAGAAGTCGGTGGAGGCCTGATGATGCGGACGGTTCTCCCCTCGTTCGCGCCCCGCAGACTTTTTGAACCAGATTCAACGGCACGCATGGATACGCGAACGCTGAATGTGTTGTGCGAGATTCAAGGCGCTGCGTCGCCGATCTTCTCCGGACAACGTGTGATAGCGATATTTTCCGTGGCTGGCAATTGAGTGCCGCCCTTTCAGTTTCTAATGGGAAGTAATCTAGGGCTGCTACTGTGTGCCGTAAAGCAACGGTGCCCCATTAGCGTGGGTAGTCCAAATCCATCAACTCAGCTCCCTAAAAGTGGTTGCCGGAGGTACCCGTAAAACATTTCGCCCACTCACCGATTCTCCGGCTGAAAAAACAAACCAGCCGGGTCACAATGAGTGGGCAAATTCTTAAGCAGCCTCGAATTGGCGCACCCAATTTCCGGGGTTCGTTTTTCCGATCCAAAATGCTTCGCCCACCGCGACGGCTGGCTCGTTGATTTCCCACTCTTTGGCGGAGAAGGGATGGACGACATACTTCTGCTGATCGCGATCAAAGAGATGAATGGCGTCGCCCTCGGCCATGGCCAGACCGAGATCAGAATGCAAACGGCCGGCTTGCGGAACGAGCGAACTGCGGATGGATAGACCGGCCGGGATTGGATTCACGAGCTGCCCCTGAACGAATTCACCGGAAAAATTAACCGTCTTGAAATTGTTGGTGGGATTAAAAACAATGGCGCCTTCGCCCGGAAGAAGTTCTTCATCCGGCTTCGTCCAATGGCCGTTTTTGACCGCGTTGTTGTTCAAGCGAAATAAATGGGGATCAAATTTACAAAGGGTGGTTGCCTCAGGCATGTTCGGAAAAAGGGCGGCGATGGAGTTGTCCGAAGCGCGCAAAGGATTGGCCACCATCGAAAAACCAGGTGGCAGCGTCTGCGTTGCATAACCAATCAGATTAGACGAAGCCATTGCGCCGCAGATGGCGCGGTAAAAACGCGAGCTGAATTTCGACGCGTCGGGATCAACATATTGGAGCAAATCATGGTCCGCAGTGCCGGAGGAAATCGGAGTCCAATGACGCAAATCAGGTGACGCCTGGATTTCGAACGGGCAACCAACGGTCAAGCTGGCCACAAACTTAAATGGGGCATACGGCATGCGAATGGCCGCTTTCAGGACAGGCGGCGTGGCGACGGCAGTCTTGTTCTTACGAATAAAATTCGTGATGAACCCGCTGACTTGTGGCGCGATGATTGTCTTATTCATAATTGTTTGTGCGAACCGTCATAATGTTGGACAAAGGTTCATGCTTTTCTATCTTGTCAGCGTTTATAGCAGCGCACATGCCACGGCTCACAGCAGCGGGCCGAAGTGGTTCCTGCGCTGATTTATTTTGCGATGCAAGAACCCACCCCAAACCAGCGGCGCGCTATTGAATCTTCCGGAAATGTGCTCCTCGTTGCGGGCGCAGGAGCAGGGAAAACGCGGACACTCGTGCAACGTTGCATCGCCTTTCTGCTCGCGGAAAATCGACGCGGCTCAATCGATCAAATCTTGATGGTCACCTTCACAGAAGCCGCCGCCGCTGAAATGCGAAAGAGGATTCGCGAGACGCTCGAAGAAAAATCACAGAGCGCTCCCGATGATTCCCACCTCGCGGAACAAATCGCGTTGCTCGACAGTGCGCGGATTTGCACGCTGCACAGTTTTTGTCTGCAAATTGTGCGCGAACACTTTTACGCGCTCGGTCTTGATCCGCAGATCAGCGTCCTGCCTGATGAGCGGAGCCGGTTGCTGGCGCGAGAGGTTCTCGAAGCCTTGATGAAAGAAATCTATGAGGGGAAAAATTCCATTGCGGAACCGGTGCAGCGACTCGTCACCGATCAGGGACGCGGTTGGGACAAACCGATTGGCGATTTGGTAAAACGTATTCATGACTACACCCAAACGTTGCCCGACCCGTCGGGTTGGTTTGCAAAACAACTCGAAAATTTCAGCAGTGTTGAACCGGTGCAATGGCGACAATGGCTTCGGCAAGAATGGGTCTCATGGGCGAATTGGTGGTTGCCGGTGCTGCGTTCACAGGATCTCGAAAATGCAGTCGCGCAAAAATGTGCGCTCTTTCTATTGGACTTTACGGATGAATCAACTGACTTGCAGGCCGCCGCAGCGTTCCAGAGAATTCTCCTTGCGGATGCAGATTGGCCGCGAGGGAAAAAAGGAATTTTTCGCGACCCAATTAAAAAGCTATTCACGGAGGCAGAGTTCTTCGATTCCTTGTGCTCGTTCAAAGACGAAGTCGATCCGCTACAGCAAGATTGGAATTGGGTGAAGCCGCAAGTCAACGCGCTGTTGCAACTCGCTCAACAATTCACAGAGCAATTCAGCAAGGCTAAACGAGACAAGGGCGTCCTTGATTTTCATGACCTCGAACAATTCGCGCTGGAACTGTTATGGGACAAAAAACAGAGCCGCCCGACCCCCGCCGCCGAGCAATGGCGAAAACAATTTGAACTCGTTCTCGTCGATGAATATCAGGACATCAACGCCGCGCAGGACGCGATTTTGAAATCGTTGGCGCGGGAGGGTGAACGCGCGAATCGTTTCCTGGTCGGCGATGTGAAGCAAAGTATTTATCGGTTTCGCCTGGCCAATCCGCACATTTTTCTGGATTACGAACAGCGCTGGAAAACCGCTCCGGTTAGCCAGGTCATTCCCCTCTCGGATAATTTTCGCAGCCATGAAGCCATCCTGAATTTTGTTAATCCGCTTTTCACCGCGCTCATGAAACAGCCCGTGGGCGGAGTGAATTACGATGAGTTCGCGAAACTCGGGTTTGGCAATCGAATCGGCCGCTCAAATCAAACCGTGGGTAATGATCCTGAATTGCGCGTGGAATTGCATTTGCGAATTACCGGAAACGCGGAGGAGGATTCCGAAATCAATCCTGCGCTCGACTCACTTTCCGAAACTGAGAAAGAGGCGCGCTTGATCGCCCGTCGCCTGCTGGAATTTAAAACGGAATGTTCTCTCATTTGGAAGGACGGAAAACAACAGCCGGTGCAATGGAATGACATGGTGATTTTGCTGCGCTCACCTCGTCACAAAGCCGAAGCGTTCGCGAAGGAATTCGCCCGCATGGATATTCCGTTGGCCACGGCGCGCGGCGGATTTTACGAGACGCTGGAAGTTACTGATGTTCTCAATTTGCTGAGGCTCCTCGACAATCCGCTTCAGGACTTGCCGTTGCTCGCCGTTTTGCGCTCGCCTTTTGTTGGTTTGTCGTTGGATGAACTTGCTACGGTTCGGGTGGCGCAGCGAAACGCTCCGTTTTGGACCGCCTTGCGTCGCTGGCACGACCTCAACGCGAAACTCAACTCCGTTGCCGGCAATAACTCGGTGGCCGGGAATGACGGTAAAATTTTGGCAAAGGTTGATCAATTTTTAAATCAGTTCACGCGCTGGCGGCGGTCGAAGCAGCAGATGTCGCTTTCGCAATTGGTCGAAACCATTCTCGACGAAACATATTATACCGATTGGCTTCTGGCCCAAGACCAAGGAAAGCAACGCCGCGCAAATGTGGAACGACTGATTGAGATGACGCGCCAATTTGATTTGTTGCAAGGGCAAGGATTGTTTCCGTTCCTCAGGCTGATCGAATCCCAGGAGGAGGCCGAAATCGACCTAGAACCAGCCGGTGCCGACGCCAGCAACTCCGTCCGGCTCATGAGCATTCATCAGAGTAAAGGCTTGGAATTTCCAATCGTCGTCGTCGCGGATCTCGGCAAGCCATTTAATTTTTCCGATACAAAAGAAAAAGTGATCCTCGACGAGATTTACGGCATCTGTCCACAAGTGATGCCGCCCGGAACGCGGCAAACCTATCCGAGCCTTCCCTACTGGATTTCTCAACGACGACAAAAGATAGAAACCCTGGGCGAAGAACTGCGCTTGCTTTATGTCGCAACAACGCGTGCTGCTGATCGGCTCATTCTCACCGGGAGCGCGACGAGCAAGGCGTGTGGTGAAAAATGGACTGAGCTGGCGGCGCGAGGTCTTGATGTGCAGGAAATTGCCGACGCGAAAAACTACCTCGACTGGATCGGCCCCTGGCTCACGACCGCAGATTCGAACCTGTTGCAATCAGGAGAGAATTCTCTGTTGCGCTGGATCACTTATAGCGAAACCGACCCGCGCCTGATGATGGGTGCTAATGCCGTTCCAAAAGAGGGTTCGGCAACGAAAGATCAGATCAGCCCTGAAATTTTGGAACAATTGCGGGAGCGCATCTATTGGAGCTATGACTTTCCGTCCGCCATCGTGGAGCCGGCCAAGACCTCTGTTTCTGCCTTGCGACGGAGAGCGCACGAGGCCGACGATGTGGCGCTGCCACTGTTACGATTTCACCAAAAGAAGAGCGGGTCAGGAAGGTTGGGTGAAAAAACGGCGATCACTGCGGCTGAAATTGGAACGGCCCATCACACATTTCTGGAACTCGTTTCGCTGAAACAAGTGAACAACGCCACCCTGTTGCAGGAGGAAGCCAAACGAATTCAACAGAGCGGAATGCTCAGCGCGGAAGAGGTCTGCGCGCTGGACTTGTCGGCCATTGCAGGATTTTGGAATTCCGAAATCGGGCAAAAGGTTTTGGCTCAAGCAGCGCAGTTGCAGCGCGAACATCCATTTACGGTGCGGCTGAACGGAAATGATCCCGGTAAATTCGGGTTGGGTGGTGAGAGGATTAATTTTGCAGACGAGTTCATCGTGCTGCAAGGGGTGATTGATCTCGCGGTGATTTTGCGGAATGAGATCTGGGTTTTGGATTTCAAAACCGATCAGATCAAAGAAGCGGAGCTGGGCGAGAGGGCAAATTATTATCGGCAGCAGGTCGCGTTATATGCTGATGCCATGGAAAAAATCTACAAACGCCCGGTGACGAAGCGCTGGTTGCACTTTCTTGCCTTGCAAAAGACGATCGAAATCACGGTCTAAGAGCCTGTTTGAAAACTCCGAACGCCGCAGAGGTTGAAGCCCAAATGAGTTTTCAACCTGAAGTCCGAAGTTGAAACGGGAGCGCGCGCGTCCCGCGTGCGAGTTCGGGCGTCGCGTCCGAACTTTCGTCAAACTAACTTTCCGGTGTTTCCGAGAAAAATAATGTGGAACGAAGTTTTC
>JBKJOA010000491.1:0-3501 GCA_046593365.1 Limisphaerales bacterium | reverse complement strand
GACCATCCCACGATCACAAAATTAATCGACTACGATTTCTTCTGCGGCATCCCGACCGAGCCGGTTAATCCAGCGGTGAATCCCGACGAAGTTTCCGTTCACGAAATGAAAAAGGCTTTGGACGATCCGAAGTTGAACATCAAAGTCATCGACGTGCGTGATCCCGACGAATTTGAAATCGCGCACATCAACGGCGTGCCGCAAATTCCGCTCGGCTCATTGCCGCAGCGTTTCACCGAACTCGATCCGAACCAGCAGATTTATCTTCATTGCAAGAGTGGAGTCCGTTCGATGAAGGCGTTGAAGTTTTTGCGTGAGCAAGGATTCAAATACGTCAAAAGCGTCAAAGGCGGAATCAGCGCGTGGTCGGACGAAATCGATCACGGGGTGGCGAAGTATTGAGCGGTAGAGTGTGCGGACAAACGCTTCTGAAACTCAGTGCTTTGGCCGCAGCAAAACCGCCTTCTTGTTCGTCCCTTCGACTTCGACACTTTGCGTCTCGACGCCGGGATCATCTTTCAGGGCATTGTGGACAATGCGGCGGTCGAACGCGCTCAACGGTTCCAATTCCACCACATCGCCCCAGCGGCGAACTTTTTCTGCGGCTTCCTGCGCCTTTTTAACCAGCGCATCACGCGCCTGAGCGCGGTAGCCACCCACGTCCAACATGACTTTCGGCGCGCTTTGATCCAGTTGGAAAAGCATCCGGTTCGTGATGTATTGCAAATCAGAAAGCGTCTGGCCCTGGCGTCCAATCAAGCGGCCTGAATCTTCCGTTTTTACGTCCAGAAAAATTCCATCGTCCAGTGCTTGTTCTTCCACCACGGCGTCGAAGCCGAGCAATTTCAAGAGTTGTTCCAGGGTCGTTTTGGGTTGTGCAGTCATAAAAATAATTTCGAATGACGACTTTTGCTTGCTTCCGTTTATCTTTTTTTCTTGGGCGAAACAACCGTCACGGTCCCGACCGGTTCAGTTTTCGCGTTGGTCAATTTCATCTGCGCAATGGTTAACAAATTTTGCACCGTCCAGTAAAGCGTCAATCCCGCAGCCATATTGTAGAGGAACAAAAGGAACATGACCGGCATATATTTCATCATCTTTTGCTGGGCGGGATCCATGCCCGGCGACATTGGCGTCAATTGCGCGGACCATAGCAAAGTGACGCCATAAATCAGCGGCAGCAGATTAATTGGAAAACCGGCGATGTGCGCGACCGTATCGGCTTGCGACAAATCGCAAGCCCAGAGAAAACTCGCGCCGCGCAATTCAATCGCGCTTTGAATCATCTGATAAAATCCAATGAACACTGGAATTTGCAGAAGCATGGGCAGGCAGCCGCCGAGCGGACTGACCTTATGCTCCTTCATAAATTCCATTGTTTTCTGATTTTTCTTCATCGGATCGTCTTTATACTTCTCCGCAATCGCTTTCATCTGCGGCTGCAACGCCTGCATCCGTTTCATCGATTTCGTGCTCGCGGCCGTCAACGGCCAAAACAGAAGCTTGATAATCACGGTGATCGCAATGATCGCCAGACCGTAGGGCAACCCCAGCGCATGCAACCCGTTCATCGAAAGCAAAAGCATCTTCGCAAAAAATCCGAAGTAGCGTCCGAAATCCATCACCAGATCAAGTTCGTTCTTCATCTCGTCGCCGATTCGCGCCAGCGTGTTGTATTCTTTTGGCCCTGCGTAAATCGTGTATTGGCGTTCCATCCCCTGGTTCGCGCTGAGCGTTAAACTCGGATAGGCAAAAGAAGTTTGAATTCCATTCGTGTTAAATAGGACTGTCGCGACTTCATTGCTGGGCGATAGCAATTGAATCGGACGTGAAACAACTTTTGGCGCCGGTTCGCGCGGAACCACGGCCAAGGTGAAAAACTGGTTATGCACCGCCGCCCAAACCACATTGTTTGCGCCGTCTTGAAATTGTGCGCGCGGCGAGCTGCCCTGCCCGATACAACTGAGCATGGAACGATTCGCAAACCAGTCCGGTTGGATGTGCGCCGCCTTGGCGCCGTTAAACCAAAAGGTCCCCATCGATTGCGATTCATCTTTGGTATTGCTCATTGGGGTAGCAGTACCCACGACGATTTCGTAATCAGGAATCGTCGCCGCCTGCGATGATCGATTTTCCAATCGCACTTTCGCATTGAGCAAATAGTTCGAGATGACCTGAAATTCTTTGATGACAATCAGGCCGTTGTTCAATGACTTTTCAGCGCGAACTGTTTCACCCGTTTGAGACAAATTAAAAGAACCGTTTTCAGCTGTGGAGCTGTTTATTAACGCCAAAGTCGGCAAAGTCGCTTTGGTGTTGAGTGAGGCAAGGCGCAATTCGCCCAGAGTGGTTTTCCCACAATCAATCGTCTCAGGATATTTTCTCAGTTGCACCGATTTCAAACCACCCCCACGCGAGGTGAAGGTGTAAATCGCATTGTCATTTGTCACGACCAGCGTTTGTTCTGGAGCGTCGTCTTCGATTTTTGGGACGGCTGAAATGGCATTCGTTGCTACAGCCATCGAATTCGTCGAAACATTCGTGCCCAACTGGTTGGTTGCGACGTCAACAATGTTTGTCCTCTTCGGCGGCGGCGGATAAAGCTGATGCATCAGCTTCGGCCACAGCAAAATCAAAGCAAAAGAGATGACGAGGACGATGACGGATTTACGATCCATGAAGGGCAGTTTTAAATTTTAAGTTCTGACGAGAAAATTTGGGAGGAACAGGGTCGTGTCCGCAACCGCCCCGGGGATTACAGCGGCAAACCCGTTTCACCGCGAGCCAGCTTCCGAAAATAGCGCCGTGGCTGCGAACTGATTCCAAGGCGTAGTGCGAACAACTCGGTGTGTAGCGACAGCGTCCGAGAGGCCCAAAGAGAATCGCTTTTGCGGGAGAAAGTGTCCACTGGTATATGCGGATCAGATAAATCAAAATGTATTGCCCGGCGTTCATCACGATTTCAACAATTGCATTTGGCGTAGCGCCCGCAAAAAGTCATGTTCCACTTGGGCGAATGATTTTTCCACAATCGAATTTCTTGCGACTAAAACCAGATCGATTGGCTGACTCAACTCGTGTTGGTGCAAACGGAAACTTTCTCGCAATAACCGACGCGCCCTGCTTCGGACAACCGCGTTACCAATTTTTCGACTTGTGATCACTCCCAAACGGGTCGGAGAATCTGCCGGAAGCAACAACCAATTCGCAATCAAACAACCTGACGAAAGCCGTTCCCCTTTCGTTTTTGCGCGAAGGAATTCCCGCCCCAATTTCAATCTGCTGGAACGAGGAAAGCGAAACGTGCGAGAAGGCCCGGCACCCATGCCGAAAATTAAACCGGAGTCAACCGCTTGCGGCCCACGCGGCGGCGGTTGGCCAAAGTGGCTTTGCCGCTCTTGGTGGAATTGCGATTTAAAAAACCGTGCTGCCGTTTGCGGCGAATCTTCGATGGTTGATATTGGCGTTTCATCTTTTCTCAATTGAGTCTTGTCGCACAGC
>JBKJOA010000283.1:0-3273 GCA_046593365.1 Limisphaerales bacterium | reverse complement strand
AGCCTGATCGCGAGGATGTTTTCCCTCGCGATTCTTTGACTGCTTGTTAGCCTGCCCCGAAACTTATTTCCAGCAATGACAAAACAGAATACGACTTCTCTTTCTCATAGGCGATCCGGGTGCCTGCAATGTTTGTTCGTAATTTGTTTTATCACTTCGACGCTGTTCCCGACTGCGGCAGTTCCTCCCGCTTCCGCGGTAAAGGAGTTTGAGCTATCTCCCGCCTTGGAAATTTCGCTGTTTGCCGCCGAACCAGACGTCGTCGATCCCGTCGGCCTGACGTTTGATGAAGACGGGCGGATTTACGTCGTGGAGATGCGCGACTATCCACTCGGCATGGGGCCGGAACACAAACCGGGTGGCACCATCCGCCTTTTGGAAGACCGCGACGGCGACGGGAAAATCGACCACAGCGCACTCTTTGCGGAAGGATTGAGCTTCCCGACTTCGGTGACGCCGTGGAAAGGCGGCATCTTTGTCTCCGCGCCGCCAGAAATTATTTTCTTCAAAGACACCAACGGCGACGGCAAAGCGGATGTGCGCGAGGTAATGTTCCGGGGATTCACCAAGGGCGTCACCGACAGCAACGTGAATGGACTGCGTTGGGGATTGGATAATCGCATCCACGGCGCTAACGGCGGCAACGGTGGCAGCGTCAGTTCACCGCGTCATCCCGAACGAACGATTTCTTTGGGGCATTCGGATTTCAGCTTCAATCCTGCAACGGCTAACTTCACCACAACATTTCACACGGGCGGCGGTTTTGGGTTGGTGTTTGACGATTGGGGTCGCAGCTTTACGACTTACAACATCGACCACATTCAGCATCGGGTTATGCCGACGCGTTACCTGAATCGTTTTCCCGGCCTACCGCCCGTCAAAGTCACCCAGAGTATTTCCGATCACGAGGAGATGAGCCGAATCTTCCCGATTTCCGTTCCAGAAACGCGCGTGAACCACCCGGAGCAGGCTGGGCATTTCTCCGCCGCTGGCGGCATGGGTTACATCGGCGCGCCGGGATATGCCGGTGATTTGGTCAGCAGCATTTTGGTTTGCGATGTGGTTGGCAACCTCGTTCATCGCGATGTTTTATTGGCAGACGGACCCAGCTTCGTAGCGAAGCGTTCGCCCTCCGAACAGAACCGAGAATTCATCGCCAGCCGGGATAACGCCTGCCGCCCGGTTGGTCTGGAACTCGGGCCGGACGGTGCGCTTTACCTGATCGACATGCAACGCGATGTCATCGAGCACCCCGATTACATTCCGCAAAAGGTCAAAGAGAAACTCAACCTGCGCGGCGGCGAAAATCGCGGACGTATTTTTCGCGTTACTCCGAAGGGTGGTTTGCCCCCCACCAGCATCAAACTCGGGCGAGCTTCAAGCAAGGAATTGGTGGGCGAACTATCCAGTGCGAATCAATGGCGGCGAGTGACTGCACAACGGCTCCTGGTCGAGCGACAGGACAAGGTCGCCGTTCCCCCGTTGAAAAATCTCGCCATCAATGGACAAAAGCCATTGGGTCGTTTGCATGCCTTGTGGACCTTGCAGGGACTCGGCGCGCTGGACGAATCGCTCGTAATCAAAGTGCTCGCCGATCAGCATCCGGGCATTCGGGAAAACGCGCTGATCTTCTCCGAGGATTTTCAGTTATCCAAATCAACCTTGCTTCCGCCAAAGATTCTGGCGCTGGCCGACGACATTTCGCCGCGTGTTCGATTTCAAGCGGCCCTGACCATTGGCGAGTTTGAAAGCGCCGGTGCGCAATCTGCCTTGTTGAATATCTTGCGACGCGATTACCGCTTTCGTTGGTCGCGGCTGGCGGTGTTGAGTTCGCTTCGCGTCGTCGGCTCGGAAATATTTCGCTCCCTGTTCACGGAGGCGGATTTTCGCCAAACGATTGACGAAAACAAGACGGCATTAATCCGCGAACTTGCTGATCTGATTGGCGCGCGGACTGGAACGAGTGAAACCAACGGCGTCGGAATAGTTCTCACTACACTGGCTGAATCCAACTTGAGCGAACCGTGGGTGATTGGCGCGTTGGAAGGATTGCAGGCCGGGCTGACCCGACAATCGACGCCGGGCACGATCAGTTCGCAAATCACAGAAGCGATTCAAAAAATCGAAGCTGGAAAATCCTCGGCGTTGCTCGCCGCGTCCTGGAAACTCTGCCGGACGCTTGGCTTGCCCGAAACCGAAAACCAGCGCAAGGCACTAACGCTTGCCATTCAAAATGCGAACGAGGTATCGCGTCCCGTCGCGGAACGGGTGTCGGCCATTCGTCTGCTTGGCCTCGGCAATTTTCCTTCTATCAAGTCGGCGCTTTTCTCCCTGCTCGAAGGAACGCAACCAGCCGCAGTGCAGTCGGCGGTGATTGAAACCTTCCGAACCTTCAATGAACCTGAAATCGGCCAAACGCTGGTAGCGCAGTGGCGCGCTCTTTCACCAGGGGTCAAAACGTCGGTGATTCAACTTTTGTTGCAAAGGCGCAGTTTTCAGGAGTCGCTCCTCACCGCCGTTGAACAGGGCCAGATCAAGGTCGGCGAATTGAATCTTGATCTGGAGCAGCGGCGGCGATTGTTGTGGAGCGGTTCAACCGAAGTCAAAGCCCGCGCCGCCAAATTCTGGAGCGACGAAGAGTATAGTAATCGCAAGACCATCGTCACTGAGTGGCTCGCGAAATTGCCGGCGACCGGCGATGCTCAACGCGGACATGAAGTGTTCGAGAAGACGTGCGCGCAATGTCACCGGCTCGAAGATGTGGGTTACGCAGTGGGACCGGATCTAAGCGATGCCGCACATCGCAGCGTGGAGGATTTGCTTTCGAACATTCTTGATCCCAACATGGCCATCAATCCGGCATACGCCGGTTACACAGTGGAATGGTCGCCGGACGAAATCGCGACGGGCATTTTGCAATCCGAAACCCCAGAAGCGATCACCTTGTTGCAGGCGCAGGGCATCAAAGCCGTCATCTCGCGAGCTAAACTTAAGCGGATGGAATCAACCGGCCTTTCGCTGATGCCGGAAGGTTTGGAAGCGGGCCTGACGCCGCAACAGATGCGAGACTTGATCGCGTTCCTCAACAAGCGTCGCTAAAAAACTAGTCTTTAACCCGGAATATTTTTGCCCATAACGATAAATGCAGCGTGGGCTTTGTCAGCCGAGGTGTGGGATTTAACCCGCTTTTGACCACATCCGTTTGCCGGTTGGTATCAGATCAGTCGAAGACGCTGAGTTCGCGGTTGGCTTTGCGGAGTTTGTGGCAGAGGC
>JBKJOA010000209.1:0-3937 GCA_046593365.1 Limisphaerales bacterium | reverse complement strand
AGCCGCCACCAACGCCTTCCCAATACAGAAACCGGAAGGCATAGACCCCATTCGTTGGCACGATGAAATCAAAATCCACGGGTGAGCAACAGCCGTCCAACCGCCCGAGCACCACATTTGTAGCTACCGAACCGGGTCCGGTGCTCACTACGAATCCGTCGTCGGTAAGACCACCCATCTTATAAATTCCGGCTGCTAATCGCAATTTGATCGTTGCCGCCATGGCGATGAAGTTCGCATCACCACCGTTGTAACCGGGATCTGAGATACCGATACCAGGAAATGTTTTGTCGCCACCGAACAATCCAACATTGCCGCCCCCTTGATCATAGTTGATCGAATTGGTTTCGAAATAGAAACCGTAATTGGTTGGAGTGTTGGCAGCCTCATTTACATAGGGAAGGCTGGTATTGGCGTTGGTGATCAGGTTGGCCAATTGACGTTCCGCGCGGATGGCACTATTCGGGAAATCGCTGCTCAAGGAATCGTTCGGAGCTTTGTGAATTTGAACCGAGAAAGCGTTGTCAGGAGCGTTCGTCAATGCAAATCCCAACGGGATGACTGGCACATTAGCCACGGTAAAACTCCATTGATTGGACTGGGTGATCGAGCCGTCGTTGAACACGAGGCTGATCGAGTGGGTCGAGTTGGGTTGCAGGAAACCGGGCGGCGCGTAGCTCACGGTTGCGCCCGGACCTTCAGTTGTCGTTCCAGTAATGGTGGACGAACTGGTCACGTTGATTCCGTCGAAGCGCAATACAATGCTGCCAGCGTTAACGGGGGTGGTCCCGTTCAAAATGATAACTTGAACCGTGGGCTGGGGATCAACATCAACTGCATCCGGGCTGGGTGACGCGACCGCGATCCACGGTTGTTGCGAAGCTGCGCTGGCCGTCGGCACGAACAGGAAATAGTTGGGCTGGAAGCTGCCCGAATCGCTATCCGCACCTCTGACCAACCCACCCAGTTGCGTCATTCGCAATGTGTTAATTCCCGAAAAACTCAGCACCCGCGGGTTGCCCACGGCATCGCTCAGCGGCACATAACGATACCGCGTTGAGCTACCGGTGTTAGGCACGAGAAAATTACCGCGGATGGCTTTGGCCTGGTTGATGGTAGTACGGTCGCCAGTGACTTGATCAAAACGCACGTCGTCGCGCGATTGACTGGAGGCCCTCAAGTAAATCTTCCAATTATTGGCCGGGAAAGTGCGAGTGTAATTGAGCCATTCCCCAGTCAGCATCCGCCAAACCCCGTAGTCGGGCACACCGGCTGCAACATGCCCTGGTCTAGGGGTGTCTCCCGCATAAAGATTTTGCGCCGAGCCGACACCATCCATCAAACGGTACTGTTGTTCGTTGACGTTTGGACTGGTGTCGGTGTCGTGGAAATCGACCTCTGGTGTTCCTACCACACCGTAATAACCCGCTCCGCCACCGCCACCGCCGACTACTGTGACGCCATCGGCCATCAAACCTGAGACAGGCGGGTTGTCTTCAAACATCCCGCCGCTATGATTGTAGTCTTCTGCTTCGAAGGTGAGAATGCCATTGGTTGAAAAAGTATCGAAGTACCAGTTATTCGTTGTTCCTTTGCCACTGAGGTCCAAGGTCCGGATTTGACCATGGTACACGGTATTGCTGACGAGAGTGCCGTTCCAACGAACACTAAAATTCGTCTTTCCACCAGTACCAAACAAGTTGCTATTGACTTGTGTGAAGCTCAAACCGCTGGATACATCCACGTCGTTGAGAAAGAGTTTCATCGAATTGGTGGCAATCTCATTTGTGTTAAAAGTTGTGGCCGTAAACCTGATCTGGTTGGTGACCGGTATGGTGTAAAAAAGTGTCTGCGAGGCAGGCACCAGATTTACAACCTGGGGCGTTCCTGGGTAACCAACAGGAGCAGTGGGCGAAGGGCTTGTAAAAAAATTGTCAAAAGTAAAATCGGTCACTTTGTCGGTGTCGAAATTCACTCCCCCGATGCCGATACTGCCGCTGGCTTGATCGCTGTTGGAAGCGCCAATTTTGGCGATCGGCTCCAACAGATCGGTTCGATCATAAATAGCCGATCGGAGGTTGGACCCAGTCATGCTCGCCACCATGCGGTATTTTTTGGAGGGATTAAGGCGTGACACAAGTGCATTGCCACCGGTGGTTTCGTTCGGGTTAGTGACCTGTAATTCACTCTGAAATTCTACGAAACCAAACGTGCCTTGTTGATCCTGATCATCAATGCCGCGTGTGTAGCCCGCAAAATAACCGAAGGTGGAGAGTAATCCGGGTGTGGTTACGTGGAACGCAAGAAAGCCAATGTTCGCTGTCACGGTGTCATCCCAATTGACGATGTCCACTCCGGCGGAAAAATCAGCGTAGCTGCCCTCGCCTGGACCATTTCGAAAACTGCCGACCCGGGCCGGTCCCGCATCCTGCCCGGCAGCCAACGCACCGCCGGGGACTCCGCCAAAGATTCGGTAATAAAAGCCGCCTAATGGATCCGTCGGAAAAGTCCAACTCACAACTTCATTATCTGGCGGCAATGGTGCCTGATTGAGCGGAGCGTAACGGGACCATATTCCCTGAGAACGTGCTGGATTCGCAGTCCCATCGTCTGCGTCGTTAAAATTATCTGTGGGGGTGGCCGTTTGGCTTTGCACAGTCGATGCCCCGGCTAGCATGGCGAACAAGGCTACTCCCAAAAATAATTTGCGGGAACAATCAGATAAAACGGCGCGCATATTCTTCTCTGGTGTTTTCATGGGTGGTGTTTTCATAGTGGGCTTTAGAAACTTTGGTTTCCGTTATTTTTGTTTTAGGTTTTACATGTTTGGTTTTGACTTTGAGGTTAAGATGAGCGGATTTTTCGGAAGTGTCATGTCGCCTAAGTACGCGACAGGATTTATACGCTCACCAGAACCAGGGGATTTACCAACGCGGTCGCCTTGGCTACCGGGCTAGTCCTCGTAAGGAGGGCGTTGCCAATTCGTCAGTGAGTTCTCAACCAATCGCCTTGCGCAAATAGTAGAGCTACAGATGCAGTTCAAGCCCGCCGGATCTGTCCGTCAGCGCTTCTCCCCTCGACGGAATGAGTGTACTTCGCGACGGCCTGGGCGCGTGAACGGACGTGGAGTTTTTCGTAGATCCGGCGGACGTAGGTGTTCACCGTATGCACGCTGATGTTGAGCCGGTCGGACACTTCCTTGAAGAGGTACCCTTGCGTCAGCATGTCGAGCACCTCTTCTTCGCGGGGGGAAAGGACCTCGCCTGCCGCTGCGGAAGCGGGGACGCGACGGAACGACTGGACGATTTTACGGGCGATGTTGCTGGTCATGGGAGAACCGCCACGGTGAACATCCTGCAGGGCGATCAGCAGTTCCTCGCGCAGCGTTTGCTTGAGCAAGTAGCCGGTCGCGCCTGCCGCCAACGCGTTGTAAATATTATCGATGTCTTCATAGACTGTGAGCATGAGAAATTGCGTATCCGGCAAAACTGGCTTGAGCTTTTGGACCGCTTCCACCCCGCTCATGCCCGGAAGATTGATGTCCATGAGAACGACGTGGGGCTTGCGCTCTTTCAACGGAGCAAGTGCGCTTTCGGCATCGGCCCATGCGCCCACGAGCCGGAAGCCGGCAGCGTGACTGATCCAGTTTGTCAGCGTCTTGCGCACGTGCGAGTCATCCTCCACCAGTGAAATATCAATCGTCACAGGATTCTTATAACTCATCTTGTCAAAATTGGGTGTCGCATATTTTGGGGACATGAGGACGTAAGTCCAGGCACTAGCGATAGAAGTCCGACGCCCGATGTCCGGTATGGGATTCGTTTCTTCAAGGATGCGCTCCGTGCTTTGCTCTTCATCGGGTCATGATTTGAACATAACGGTGAACTTTACGCGGGTGCCTTCTCCCAGCACAATATCCCACTCACATCGGCCCCCG
>JBKJOA010000187.1:0-4289 GCA_046593365.1 Limisphaerales bacterium | reverse complement strand
GTCTGCCGAAAAATCAAACGCGCCAACGAAGTTTTTAAGGAACTCGGAATCCAAACCACCGCCAGCGTCACGGCGAGTAAACTCATCGACGATTACGAGAAGCTGCCCGATTTTCTGCAAACGCTCGGCTTCACCAGTTGCACTTTCAGCTATCCGCTGACTTCGCTTGCTTCAAGTTATCTTAGCTTCAGCGATTCGAGTCTGGTGAATTACAAAACAGACGAGCTGATTCAGGTCTTTGAAAAAATCAAAGAGATGAAACGCCACAGCGGTTATCCAGTGGTGAACCCGACTGAATCGCTCACCGAAATGCAGCGTCATTTGCGTAAGGAACCGGAAAAATTCGGCTGCCTTGGCGGTCACAAATATTTTTATCTCGATTGGAATCTGAATCTTTATCGCTGCCACGCCTGGGAATCGCCCATGTGCAACATTTACGAATTTGATCAGAGCAAAATCATTCGCGATGGCTGCACCAAATGCATGATTGATTGCTACCGCGATCCGAGCGTGCTCCAGTTCGTGGCCATTAGCGCCAGCGATGCCTACAACAATTTAAAAAAGGGCAAAGTCCTTTCCGCCGCGAAGAATATTTTTGACCGCCGCAACCTGACTTCGCTGAAAGCCGTTTGGGACGATCGCAAGTGGATTGGAAAAGTTTAAAATTGATTTGTCCACCCAATCGGAGGAAGGACAATCAATTCCTATGCCAACAGCCCTATTTTCAAAACGCTCCTTTTATCCATTTCGGAGTTCGGCTTTAACAAGAGCCTAAGATTTTTTTTCTTCTTTTTTCGCAGCGCATTTGGCGCAAGGTTTGGCTTCCCCCGCTTTGGCAACCTTTGCCGATGCATCTTTGCAGCATTTGCCGGTGAGTTCTTTTTCACAGGTCTTGCCCGCTTTTGTATCAGCGGCGGCTTTTTTGCAGCATTCACCCGCGAAAGCGGATTGAGCCAAGGCCAGCGTGGATATGACTGCGGTAACAGCGACGTAACGGAATAATTTTTTCATAATGTTGTGTGTAGTTAAGAGTTAAACTTCAAGAGCGATTGGACATCTGGCAGCGCGAAAAGGCAAATAAAAACTGTGTCGTGAATCTGGAGGCATGCGCGACAAAATTTCTGCTTCCGCGATTACAGCTTTGATCGGCGTTCTCCCCTTCAGCCCGTTCCAGTTCCGGGTTTCTTGAGCGTGGATCTCCAAATGGTGCGACAAATCGCTTTGCGCGTTTGCAGCGTTGAGCGATATTCGCCGCCGTCATGGCCGAAATTGTTTTATCCACGCTCAACGCCAAATACATTCATGCGTCATTTGGTTTGCGTTATCTTTTGGCCAATCTCGGCGGACTCCGCGAGCGTGCTTGCCTTCTCGAATTCGATATTAACCAACGACCTCTTGATATCGTGGAAATGCTGGTTGCGCAGAATCCAAAGATCATTGGGCTAGGGGTTTATATTTGGAACGTCACTGAAACGACGGAAATTGTGTCGGCGTTGAAACGGCTCCGACCTGACGTCACAATTATTCTCGGTGGCCCGGAAGTGAGTTTCGAAGTCGAACAACAAAGAATCGTTCAACTTGCCGACTACGTGATCACGGGTGAAGCGGACCTGAAATTTGCGGAGATATGCGGGCAATTATTGTCGGACGAAAAGCCCGCGACCAAGATCATTCCCGCTGATTTGCCCGATCTGGCGCGACTCGTTTTGCCCTATGATTTGTATTCCGACGACGATGTTGCGCATCGAATCATTTACGTCGAAGCCTCTCGTGGTTGCCCTTTCACCTGCGAATTTTGTTTATCATCGCTCGATGTTCCCGTGCGGCAAGTTCCTTTGCCGTTGCTGCTGGAAAAAATGCAACAACTGCTTGATCGCGGTCTCAAACAATTCAAATTTGTCGATCGCACCTTCAATCTAAATCTGAACACGAGCCGAGCTATCCTCGAATTTTTTCTTGAACGATTGCAGCCCGGACTGTTTGTCCATTTCGAAATGATTCCCGATCGTTTGCCCGAAGCGCTGCGTGAACTGATCGCCAAATTTCCAGCCGGTGTTTTGCAATTCGAAGTCGGCATTCAAACCTTCGACGCAACGGTTTCGAAAAATATCAGCCGCCGACAAGATTATGCGAAGCTCGCCGACAATTTTAATTTTCTCCGCACCCAGACCGGCGTTCACCTTCACGCCGATTTGATCGTCGGTTTGCCCGGTGAAACTCTGGAAAGTTTTGCGGCTGGTTTTGATCAGCTCGTCGGTTTGCGACCCCAGGAGATTCAGGTAGGCATTCTCAAACGACTCCGAGGCACTCCGATTATTCGACACGACCAGACGTTTCAGATGATTTACAATCCAGATCCGCCTTACGAAATTTTGCAGAACAAATTGATCGATTTTCCCACGATGCAGAGAATGCGCCGCTTTGCCCGCTACTGGGATTTGATCGGCAACAGCGGAAACTTTGTTGAAACAACACCTCTGCTCTGGAGTGACAAGGGTTCGCCGTTCGCCGGAATCATGCGCTTGAGTGAATGGATGTTTGCCAAAATTGGCCGACAGCACAGCATCGCGTTGTCGCGTCTGGCGGAATTACTTTTCCAATTCATAACGAACGAACTCGCTACGAAACCGCGTTTCGTGGCGGAGGTGATGTGGCGCGACTGGCAGCGCTCGGGTCGTTCGGAGAAGCCGGCTTTCCTGGGTGAATTTGTTTCAAATCAGGATGTGCAATTTGCGCGAGCGAAGCAGCTTGCCCCCAAGCGGCAAGCCCGTCATTTGAGCGCAAATTAGTTTGAAAGTTTTACGTTGCAACGGCAAGCCCTCTCCCTTTCTTTTACGACAAAATCCTATAAAGACGTTGGGGTTGCTCAAGGGCGTTGCGGGCTTAGTTTTCAAGATGAAAACTACACACGGTAGAAGCGGAAGAATTTCGGAACACTTTCACGGAGTTGGCGCGGTGACGCGAGAAATGGTTGAGAAGCGCGCGAAAGAGCTGGCTGTGATTAATGGGCGTCTGGCACATGAGTTTACTGAAGAAGACCGTGTCCAGGCGAAGCATGAAATGTTAGGTGCGGAAGACACGCCCGAAAACCAGGAGGAAGATGCGACGGCCTCTTTGACGCAGTGGGATGAAGATCCTGACACGGCCGGACATCAAGTTGAAAACAGCGCCGCATCAGACGAACAAACAGTCGCTGAGCGATTGGTCCAGGAAGGGCTTGATGAAGCCAATCACGATCAAATGTTGAACGGGACGCAAGTGGCAAAAGAACAAAGTTAACGATTCAGGAGTCTGTTATGCACTTTCGAAATCGTGCCGACGCAGGCCGGTATCTGGCGCAGAAGATGGGGCGATACGTAGATGCCGGAAACGTGGTTGTGCTGGCCTTGCCTCGGGGAGGGGTTCCAGTTGGATATGAGGTGGCCGCAGAACTTCGCGCGCCCTTGGGAATTTTTTTGGTTCGCAAACTTGGTGTTCCAGGCCATGAAGAATTTGCCCTAGGCGCGATTGCGTTGGGCGGGGCTTGGTTTGTCAATGAGGACATCGTTCGGCAACTCGGAATTTCACGTCAGCAAATTCAAAGTATTGTCGAGCGCGAGACGCAGGAGATGGATCGGCGCGCAGAGGTTTATGGCGAGGAATTTTCTAATGTTGATGTCCAGGGTCGCACGGTGATTTTGGTCGATGATGGACTTGCGACGGGTTCCACAATGCGCGCGGCGGTCAATGTGTTGAAACAGCGAAATCCAGAGCGGATTGTTATCGCGGTCCCAGTCGCCTCGGACTCCGCTTGCGATCAATTGAAGGAAGAGGTGAGCGAAATTATCTGTGTGTACATGCCTGAAAATTTCCACGCAGTCGGCCAATGTTACGATGATTTTTCGCAAACTTCAGATGAAGAAGTTCGCGAGTTATTGATGAGTGCAAAGGGACGATTCGATCCAAGAACCGCTTCTCTATCGCCTTTGGTTTTTTGAAGAAAAAGCGTTTGAAGTGAGCGTATCCGAAAGATTGTGTTTGGGTCATAACAGGAGATTGCTCCCGCGCGCCCGTGAAGTTTGAACGCCCCTTCAACCCGTTTCTCCATCTTTACTGTGCTCTCTTTTCGCCAAAAATGCGCTTAGCCGAATCCATGTAGTTGAAAAGGAGCCACCGATTGGGGATTGATTGGTGGTATATGAAAACAACGGAATCGTCGGGCACACGCCCGGATCACCCAACGGTGGCTGGGACATTGGAGTTCAAAAGCAACGGCAAGGCAATCGCCATTGAGTTCACAGAGCAACAGC
>JBKJOA010000529.1:0-7606 GCA_046593365.1 Limisphaerales bacterium | reverse complement strand
ATATGACAAGAGGCAGGCAGTGAGAAAGAGAACTGCGTCTGCCGCAAGAAAATCGTCTGCGAGGGTATCACCCTTCCGTGAAGTATTCACAATCTGAAGGATGCCAATTACAGTCAGACACACTCCTACCATTCCAGCGGAAACGGTGAAAATGTGAACGCAAATGTCCGTTTCCAAAGGTGTTCGTGTATTTGGTACTGGCATTTGGGGAGCAATATGTTGCGCACGGGGTAAAACCCTTGTGATTATTTCTGCACCGCTTCGAGCTTTTCGATCATTCGACGCAATTTGTTGAGCGCGATATTTTGGATTTGGCGGACGCGTTCGCGGGTGACGCCAAATTTCTGGCCGACTTCTTCGAGAGTCTTTTCATTGCCGCCGTCGAGCCCAAAGCGATACCGCAGAATCGTTGCTTCCCGTTGATCGAGCATTTTCACCATCTCCTGCAACATTCTGGTGACGGTCTTGTCTTCAAGTTGTTCGTAGGGAGTATCGGCATTCTCATCCTGGACAACTTCCGAAAAATTGTTCGAATCGTCATCGCCGATGGGCGCATCAAGCGAAGCGGGACGGATGGCCGCCGTGCGCATTTGCGCGACACGCATCGTGGTCATTCCCATTTCCTCGGCCAATTCTTCATCGGTCGGTTCGCGCCCAAAGATTTCCTGAAGTTTCATGGCGGTGCGGCGCATTTTTGAAATTTTGTCCACCAGATGAACCGGCAACCGAATTGTTTTCGACTGATTGGCCAGAGCGCGTTTGATTGACTGCTTGATCCACCATGAGCCGTAGGTGGAAAGTTTTCCACCTTTTGCCGGATCAAAGCGTTCCACAGCTTTCATCAAACCGATGTTTCCCTCGTTGATCAAATCGAGCAGGGGCAGGCCAAAATTCTCGTAGTCGTGGGCAATTTTTACGACCAGCCGCAAGTTGGCCTTTATCATCAGTTCGCGTGCTTTTTTGTCGCCCTTTTTAATTTTTGCGGCCAATACAATTTCTTCCTCTGGTGTCAATAATTTCACCAGACCGATTTCGCGCAGGTAAAGTTTGATCGCCGTATCACCATCGTAAGAAGTGCGTTCGTGGACTGGCGGCGACAAGTCACGCGGCACGACGGACGGCTCTGGAAGTTCCACCCGTTTTGGAGCAGAAGACTTTAAAGTTGGGGCGGGCGCTTTGCGCGAGAGGCTTCTCCGTCGCGGCGACGAAGCGAGCGGGACAGAGCGGCGATTGGTGCGCTTGACGTGACGAGCAAGGCGTTTTTTCTGTTGAGTTCTCACGGCCATAACAAATTCAAATGTCAAAGTTTCAATTCATCTGCGCAAGCTAGTTAAACCCGATTCTATTGTGCTGGATTGACTGAACCCCTTTCGGGTTCGTCAGATTTAATTATCCGGCCAAATCAAAAAGTAGCAGTTCACTTTCATCTTTGGCTTCGATACCAAGCGCTTCAGGTGTTTCGACAGCGCAAGCGTCTCCTGCGTTTAAAATTTGTTCATTTATTTTGACAGAGCCACGAACCACTTGAACCCAGACAAGCCTTTGCGCCGCGACTCGGTAAGTTATTTCGGTCTTATCGGTTAAAATGGCGGCGTAAAGATTCAAGTCCTGATTCACAAGGACTGAGCCGTTTCGAGCGTCAGGTGATGCGATCAAGCAGAGTTTGTTCAACTTTTGCTCGCGCGAAAACGTCCGCTGTTCGTAGCCAGGCGGCAACCCTTTGCGCTCGGGTAAAACCCAGATCTGCAACAAATGAACTGGAGCCGTTTTGGAATGATTGAACTCGCTATGAACAATTCCGGTTCCGGCGCTCATGCGCTGGATTTCTCCAGGTTGAATGAGCGAACCGTTTCCCATGTTGTCTTTATGTTCGAGCACCCCCTCAACGACATACGTCAGAATTTCCATGTCGCGATGCGGATGCGCGCCGAAGCCGGAAGCCGGCGCGACGTGATCTTCATTGATGACTCGCAATGAGTGAAACGCCATGTGCTTCGGATCGTAATAATCGCCAAACGAAAAAGTATGACGGCTGTTGAGCCAATCGATTTTCACATGGCCGCGCTCTTCGGATTTTCGAATTGTGAGCATTTCAAATCCTTTCTTCTTCGAGGTCGTAAACGTCGAACCAATGATAAACGGGACGGTTCCGCGGAATAAATTGCTGGATGTAATCCTCCATAAACTCCTGCAACTGCGGCGGCAAATCGCTCAAGCGCGCGTCGCGTTGCTGGTTGTTCCATTGAATAATTTCCATACGCTCACGTTTTTTTGAGTTGGCGGTAATCCAGTCGGCGACTTCTGCATCCGTCGCGCCCGTTGCGACAAAGCTTTTCAATTTTTCCGCGTCAACTTCGGCAAAACTCAGGAAGCGTTGATCCAACGGACAATTGAAGTGGAATTCGCCTTGGGTGTTGTTGATCACGGCGCGACATTTGTCCAAACAGCGCGCCGCGAGAACGTAACCGCCCAATGTATCGCGCGGACTGCGCGGAAATTCTTTCGTTAAATCTTTTGCGAGCAATTTAATTTTTTCAGCATTCATAATTTTTCTTTCGTGTAAATTAACCGTTGTTCTCTGCGGACTTCGTGTTGTTTAGCTTGCGAAAAATCAATGAATCCAGGGCCAGCTTTCCGCCGCCTTGACACATCAACGCCAGCGCAATCGCAATCGCTAAAATGTGATATTCAAAACCTTCGCCCGCCTGTTTGCCGCTCCAGTTCATGAAAAATCCGTTTTGAGCATGGCCCATGAATATGGCTACAGCCATGGTTACGCCGATGCCAAACGCCGAAATGCGTGTCAGCAATCCGAAAAACAGCGCGAGTGCTCCGCCGAATTCGGCCAGAATGGCGAGAAACGCGAACGGGGCAGGGATATGCATCTTTTCGGTGAAGGACGACATGGTGGCAGAAAATCCGTATCCGCCAAACCAGCCGAGAACTTTCTGTGCGCCATGCGGAAACATCACGACCGCGAGTCCAAGTCGCAGAATCAACGGCGCAAGTTCATCATCCGTTTTGAACAATTTTCTCATCATGTTTTTCCCTTTTTGTTTTGTTTGGATTTTTGATTCTGATTTTGTATCGAAAGTTTTGACGCGTCTTCGCTCAACAAATTCTGGGCGCGCAGCCCAAGTTTTTTGAGCAGGACAAGGAGTGTTTCTCGTTCCTGGCGGGTAAGACCCTGCGCGGCGCGTTCCATCGTTTCGGCGTGATCGGAAAATGCTTTGGCGATAAGATGGCGGCCTGAAGCGGTCAAATGAACCAGACAAACGCGACGATCTTCATGCCCCCATTTTCGTTCCACCAATTTGCGTTTTTCGAGCCGGTCAACCGCCGTGGTGCTGGAACCGCTGGTGAGCAAAACTTTTTTTCCAATAGCGTTTACAGGCAGTGGCCCCTTGTGCAACAAAGCTTCCAACACTGCAAAATCCGATGGGCAAATGCCGAGCGCGTCGATGCTCAGGAGCGCGTGAGCTTCAATGGCACTGGTTGCTTTCCACAACACCAGCCAGACATGAACCCCGCTTGTATTTGCTTTTGCCATACACATTTTCTTCTGACGAATAAAACGCTACAGTATTATATCTTTACGTCAAGATACTTTGTTTAAAGGTAAACCCTCGCCGTGTTCTCGTGGAAACAATTACCTCCATCTGGCAAAGGCCGGTTCACGGCAGCTTTCAAGACCGTTTCGGTGACGAATAAGCGGCCTGCAATAAAATTAAAACATTCGCCGCAGTGATTAAGCCGCCGCCGATAAGAAGATGGGTTGTCACTTTTTCATTTGCATAATTGACGCTGGCGAAATTTGAAAACCACTGCGGAATGAACAAGGCGAAGAGGCTGGCGAACACCGGTTCCGCGCAATAGATGAGTCCAGCGCGAGTCGCTTCGATGTGGGGTTGCCAATAATTCATCATCGTGTAAGCGGCCAGCGTGCAAAAAAGCGTCAGGATTGCGTAAAGCAAGAGGACAGGAATCGAGTTGCAGACCAGCACGACCTCCGTCCACGAAGGTTTCGTCAGAAAAAACATGGGCAGAATCGAAAGCAAATTCACGACGAACATAATGACGGTGACGTGGTTAATGTTGTTCTGCGAAAATTTTGACCGTTCCAACCAAAGAATTTGCGCCGTGAAAAAAATCGACGCGATGATCGCTTCCCACTCGCCGCGACCGAGCCGCATTTCCCCCCAATTGAATTTTGAAAGGACGGCGACCCCCGCGATCACCATCGCGCAACTGAGCAAAAGCGTTTTGGCTGGCCATGATCTTTTGCGGCACGCGACAAACAACGGAATAAACAGGCAATAGCATTGCGTGAGAAAAGCAGCGGTGGAGGCCGAAGTGTAGTTGACCGCATCCATTTGAATGAGAAGACCCACTCCCCCGACCAGGCCGAGGCCCACGCCTTGCTGAAGTTCAAGACGCGTAACACCGCGCAATGTTCGCATCGACCAAAAAAGCAGGATTACGGCGGAGATGCCAAAGCGAACGACGAGCGAAAGCGACGCGAAAAACCAAGTACTGCTGTCGGGCAAAAGTTTTTGCTGTGTCAGACCGAGTGCTTTCATTGCCAGAAAACTGATTCCCCAAAAAACCGTTGCCAGGAGCAAAATCCAGGAAGCTTTCAGCGCATTGTTATGTTTTCCCAAAGCCATGTGTTAAAATTTGTTTTCGCCCGAACGAAGCGAATCTATCGCAGCGCAATTTAAATGCGAAAATTTTCGGCGATGACGACATTCTCTTTGAACACGCGCAGCAAGTTGTTAAAATTGTGAAGTGATGCATCGTAACTGGCCGACTTTCGTGGATTTGATTCGCGTTCCATTTGAAAATCCTGAACTGATTTGGGGAATTGTCCCCCTTTATTTCGGTTGGATGCTGAACGAGCTGACTTCGAGCAAAGCCTCCTTTCGCACTGCGATTCAAACCGGTTTTAGTTTTGTCTGGGCAGGCACGCACTGGAGCTATCTTTATTTCCATCGTTCAGCGCGAGCGCCACGTATCACACTGGACGCGCTCATGGCGGTAAACGTCGCCGTGACGATTCTGATTTTGGCAATGGGAGCGGTTGCGCTGGTGAGTGGAATTCGTCGGCGCTATCCGCCGGGTTGTTCGTTTCTCGGCCACGCGCGATTCGCCAATTATTTCATGATCGCAATTTTCCCGATGCAATCGAACTACCGGGAGTGGAGTTGGAACCGCCTGGCCGCAATTTTGATTTTCGCAATCCCAATTTGGATTGTGCTGCACTTCGGCCTGAAACCATTTCGAAAATAGTCGGGGCGTGATTGCTCAGGGAAAAACAGCGATTTAAAACAGGTTTGATTTCCTGTTCCTTGAACTAATTTTATGAATGGAAAAGAGAACCGGCCAACAACTCCGCTACTGCATCGACAAGGCAAAAACGACTCCATTGAAATTACCAAAGCTGCCGGTTGGAGCCTTGAAGAAAGTTCGCGAGGAAAAAGCCAAATCATTGAAGCGCGGGAAGCGCCTTGACGCGATTTAACGAATTACCTTCTGAAGACATTTTTTGGGATTGTCACACAAACGTAACGTAACCGTCCTTTGATTGTCATAAGCATTTTATAGTTTCGCTGTGAACTCAACGCCGCCAGCGAATGAAAAACAAAATAACCATTGCAACTATCACCGGGACGGCAGCTCTCACCCTGGCATTTTGTGGAACAGCCTCCGCGCAATCTTCCGATGCTCTGATTGATAAGCTGGTGGAAAAAGGAATTCTTTCGGTCAAAGAAGCGAACGATCTGCGCGAAGAAGCGGACAAAGGTTTCACCCAGGCTTATTCTGTGAAAAGTGGAATGCCGGAGTGGGTCAACAGTTTGAAATTCAACGGCGACGTTCGGCTGCGTTACGACGGAATTTACATTGATGATCCCGCCACCATTGATCGCCACCGTTTCCGGTATCGTCTGCGTTTCGGCGCGACGGCGATGTTGCAGGATAATCTTGAGGTTGGGCTTCGTTTAATTTCCGGCAATGGCGATCCGATTTCCGGCAATGCGACATTGGAAGATAACGGTTCCAAAAAATTCATCGGGATCGATCTTGCCTACGCCAAATGGTCGCCCATCAACACACCGGATTGGTCTGCGGCGATCATCGGCGGCAAAATGGAAAATCCATTTGTCTTTTCCGACATGATCTTTGATACCGACTACACGCCCGAAGGTTTGGGTGAACAAATCAGTTACACGTTTAATCAGAAGCACGCGGCGAAATTGAATCTCGGCCAATTCATTTTGGATGAAGCGAGCAAGAGCAGCAGCGATCCATTTCTGCTCGGCGCACAATTGCGTTTCGATTCGACATGGAGTCCAAAATGGCAAACTTCTTTTGGGATTTCGGCCTTGATGATTGGTGGCACGGAAAATTTAGTTACCGCGAATGTTCCCGATATAAACAAAGGCAATACGCGAGTGAACGTCAATGCCGGCACGACCAACAAAGCGAGTTTCGGCCCGTTGGCAAATAAGTTTAATCCCATCGTCGTTGATGGCGCGCTGATTTATTCACTGGAAAAATTTCCGATGTATTCAGGGGCGTTTCCCATCCGGCTGGCTGCGGATTACGCCAATAATCCTGCCGCGCGTGATAACAACCAGGCGTTCTCTGCTGGCGTTACGTTCGGAAAATCTGGCAAACGCGGAACATGGGATTTAACGTATCGCTACAAATATCTCGAATCGGATTATTGGTTTGAGGAGCTGGCTGATTCCGACACCGGCGCTTTTTATAAAACGGGAATTCCTCAATCTGGCGGCGGAACTGGTTATGGGGCTGGGACAAACTTGCGCGGTCATTATCTGCGGGCCGCCTATTCTCCCTACGATTCGCTCACGTTATCGGCGACTTATTTCCTTTTCGATGTCATTAAAGGCAAAACCAAAGATTCGGAAACAGGCCGACTGCAAGTCGATGCGAGTTTGAAATTTTAATAGGGGCGAAAAGTCACCAAAACGTAACTAACCTCTTTGTAGAAAATGAGCCATTTTGGAAAAAGAAATCTATGAAAAACATCATCACTAAATTCAGCATCCTTGCTGCAACAGTCGCCTTGGCTGCTTCGGCACACGCTGGAAACATAACCGTCAAAGGATCAGACACGCTGGTCATTCTCGCGCAGAAATGGGCGGAGGTTTACATGCAAAAAAATTCGGCGACAAAAATTCAGGTGACGGGCGGCGGTTCGGGAATTGGTTTTGCCGCTTTGCAAAATAAAACGACCGATCTCGCCAACGCTTCGCGCAAAATTAAAGCCAAAGAAATTGAAGCTTGCGTGAAAACGTTCGGCAAGCGCCCGACCGAATACAAAGTCGCGTTGGATGGACTGTCCGTTTACGTCAACGAGGCCAACGCGGTTCAGGAACTCAGCCTCGAACAGATCGCCGGAATTTTTACGGGGCAAATTAAAAACTGGAAAGAGGTGGGCGGCAGCGATGCGCCGATCACAATATATAGCCGTGAAAACAGTTCCGGCACTTACGAGTTTTTCAAAGAGCACGTTTTAAAGGGAAAAGATTTCGCCGCACGCGCCCAAACTCTCCAGGGCACAGCGCAAGTGATTCAAAAT
>JBKJOA010000501.1:0-6677 GCA_046593365.1 Limisphaerales bacterium | reverse complement strand
GAAAAGCCGAGTGGCGAAATCAACGCACCGCCCAGCACAGCGGAGGTCTTGATAAAATTCCGGCGCGAAGTTTGATTGTGAAAGTTTTGATTCATAAGTTGGGCGAAAAATATTTCGCTTAAGGCTGGATTTAGAACCGTCGTTCGTCAATTACAGAGATGTAAACCGGTGTGATTTAACCGGCCAGACCGTTTCTTTTTGCAGGCCCGCCTTGCCGAGTTGTTCGAGCAAGCGATTGCGCCGCCGTCATTGCCGTGACCAGAACGCCCAAAGCCGCGCAAGAAGCCGGAATCCGTTTTCCGGTTCCAGCGAAGCCGCACCGGTTCCGACCGCATCACCGTCGCGCTCGGCGTCCTCGCCGAGCGCATTTTTGCGTCCAAAATTTTCCGCGGCTTCGCCGCATGGCTCAGCCGCGTACGCAAAAATCAGGTGGGAGCTAACGCCGCTCCCACACCCACGCGCCAAGGCATGGCCTCTGGACTCCATTCATTTTTTGGGCTTCACGTCAGCCCACACCCGACGCCAAAGCCATTGCCTCTGGACTCATTTGAGTTTCGATGATAGAAAACCAACTCTCAATTATGTTTGAAGAAGAACAATCTCACCAAGCGGCCCGCGAAATTCTTGAAATGATTCGGTCTGTTTACGTCCCAACACACCAGTATCAAACTGTGGACTTGAAAGACTTCCCTCACATAGATCGGCAGTTTTATGAAAAAACGAGAACTTTGCTGGAATCGGAAGGGTTCATTTACCTAGGAGATGAAGAAGACGTATCTCTGGCGAACTCTAAGGGAAATGTCTTTAAACGCGTTCCTATTCGCTCGATGGTTTCCCGCGACGGCGCGATCATGGCCGGTATGTATCATGTTAAAGTCTCAGCAATTTGGCTACGGGTGCTGCTGTTTATACTTCGCAAGCGGGTAGGCAAAACAATTGATTTCGAAACTGAGTTTTTGGACGGCTCTTTTGTTTGCACGAACAACGCATCGTCAGCAGCCGCGATGAAACTGCCTCCCTTGATTCACTCGGAATTTCATCCGATTTCCACCTCTTATTCTCAGTTGCTTCAGCGACACCGTGATCGCGTCTTAAAACATATCAAAGATTTTTCTGTCGCGCCGGTAAAAATCCAAACGACATTTGATCTGCACGTGAGTCAAAATAGGATGAATGCAATGAAAGCTGCATTTCGAGGCGAGTTAGGAGGAGTTTCTTTGGATGAATTAAAGAAGTTATCCCCCACGAACGCGATGGCAGAAGATGTTCATGACGAAGTCCGAAAGATTAACAACGAATCGCAGTAAAAATCACAACTCACGCAACTTCCCCGCTGCGGCCTGTGCGGATCATGTTGCAGCGACTGAATCGTCTCCAGCAACCGCGCACAACGTTTATGAATAAACAATGTCGGCCTTACGCTGCCCGCTTCTGGTTCTTTCCCAATAGGGCACTGGCCCTGCCAGTCGCCGAATCGTTGCAGAATTTCGCCCACCCATTCACGCGATCCGTGTTCGCCACGCGCAACGTGATTCCTTCCCGCGCATATTGCGCGGCGATGGTTGTCCCATCGCTCTGCCGCGGGAACACATCCGCGCCCGCCACGAACCTTTTCAAATCTGAAGTCTGCAATTTGCGGTCGCGAAACTTTCGGCCTGAAATACCTATAATTTGTCAGGAATCTGAGGAATCTGTCAGGAAAGCAGCCCCTGAAAAAGCATTCTCAGAGGTAAAAAAGTGGTGCGCGTGGCGGGAGTTGAACCCACAACCTTCGCCTTCGGAGGGCGCCACTCTATCCAATTGAGCTACACGCGCGATTTGAGTTCGGAAGTTAGGCGAATGAACTTTATTGCGCAAATAGAAATGCGGCTCGAACGAACGGAAGACGGCCGAGATTTGGACTGTTCTCAGCCGCTCCCGGCAGGCGAAGACAATGATTCTTCATCAATTTTACGGGGTCTGCCCTGATTGAGTTTTTATCGCACTGCATTATTTTTTTCTCATGAACGAAGTCAACGTGGCGAGTTTTAACGAACGGGATCAAGCCGAAGCGGTCAAGAACCGCTTGGAACAGGCTGGAATTAAAGCCGAGGTTTACGATGAATCCAAGTTACAGCGTTTTTGGTTTAACGCAGAACCATTGGCCGAGAAAAAAGTCCGAGTGGCCGAGCGCGATTTCGAGAAAGCCAAACTCACGTTGGAGGCGTTAGATGCCGAAGAAGACACGCTACACAACGCCATTCGATGTCCCAAATGCAATTCGCCCCGCATTGAATATCCGGCTGCGACGCGAAAGTTTATTGGGCCGGCGCTGATCGAAATATTTTGCACGACGGCGCACCTGATGGAAAAACAATTTTACTGTGAGAACTGCCAGCATACCTGGGAAACCAAAGTAAAACTGGAACCGGAAACGGATGTCCTGGGTTGGCCGGTGAAGGATGAAATTAAGCGGCCACCCCAGGTTTAACCACAGCAACGACCAGCGCCTCATCTTTTAAATACTTTCGCGCCGCCGTTTTGATTTGTTCCACCGTGACCGCTTCATATCGGACGTCGTCACCATCGCTGTAGTTGTAACCCAACCCGTAAAGTTCATCCAACGCTGCGGATGTTGCGTAGGCTCCTAAATCTTGTCGGCCAATTTTCTTTTGTCCGATAATCTTTGCTTTTGCGCGCTTCAATTCTTCTTCGCTCAAACCTTCGGTGCGCAACAACTCTGCTTCTTTCAGCAACTCCTTTTCCACCAGCTCCAACTTCTCCGGCATCGTGCCGACGTAAAACGCGAAGTAACCGGGGACGAGTCCAGGAAAATGTTGTGCGCCGACAAAGTAAGCAAGTCCGAGATTTTCCCGCACCCGCACAAACAACCGTGAGCCTAGATCACTGCATGCTTCCTGAATTAATTCGAGCGCGTAGCGATCTTCGTCAAAAACCGTGACGCCTGGAAAACCGATCAGCAAAACGGCCTGGGTCTTGGGGCGAGTTTCTTCCAGCCGCGCAATTCGCGTAAAAGGTTTGGATTCGGTGACTTTCACGGGAACAGGCCGTGGTTTCCATTCAGTAAAGTTTTTTTCTACAGCGGCTTTAACGTCGTCCGTGGTGACATCGCCGAACACGGCCAGCACGCAATTGCCCGGCACCACGAAATCGTGATGAAACGTTTGCAGTTGAGGAAGCGTAATCGCCTCCACGCTCGTTTCCGTTCCAATTGCAGTGAGACCGTAAGTTGCTTCCCCGAAAAGGGCGCGGCGCATCATGCGTCCGCCGCTTTGCAGCATGTGATCGTTTTGCGCTTTGATGCCGGCGAGTTGGAATTGTTGCTCACGCTGAAATGCCTCAGCAGGCAAGATCGGGTGCAAAAGGACATCCGTGAGCAGGTTCAGTCCAACCTCAAAATCGCCGCCCATGACCTCGACGCTGATGCCGAAACTGTTGTTTCCGCCGAACGTATCAATGCTGCCGCCAACCGATTCAATCTCCGTGGCGATCTGTTCGGCCGTGCGCTGATGCGTGCCTTGCAAAAGCATCCTGGCGGTGAGTTGCGTCAGCCCGTTGTTCTGTGGTGTTTCAACGAGCACTCCTCCTTTCAATCCCACGCGAAATTCCACGAACGGAAGCCGATGATCTTCTTTGACGAGCAGGCGAAGCCCGTTGGCGAATTCAAATTTTTGAATCGGATTTTCTGAAAAAATTTGCGCCGCCTCGGTCTGCGAGGGTGTCGAGCCGGTGGGAAGCAACGCGTATAAATTTCGATTTGTGACAGTCAAATACTGGCGCGCGATTCGTTGCAAATCAGTGCGCGTGACTTCTTTGACCGCCGCCAGATAGCGTTCCGAAAAACTCAAGTCGTTCGCCGCGATCCAATTGCCGCCGAGATCCTGCGCCTGGCCTTGCATGGTTTTGCGGGTGGCCAAGGTCGCTGCGACAAATTGCTTGATCACTTTGGCCAATTCCTCGACTGGAACCAGCTCCGTTTTCAGGCGCTCGATTTCCTCAAGTATCGCGCTTTTTGCGGCGGAAAATTTATCGGCATCAACGTTGGCGCTGACGCCGAAAAGTCCATTTTCACCCGGAGTGTAAGTCCATGCGTCGATGGAATTGACCAACGCTTTTTTCTCGCGAATTTCCCGGAAGAGCCGCGAGCTGCGCCCGTTTCCAAGGAGCGTGGCCAAAATGTCCAGCGCTGGAAGATCGGGATGGCGCACGTCGGGAATGTGCCAACTGAAATGTAAATGGCCGAGTTCAATGGGCGCTTCTTCGATGAGTTCGCGCGGCGCGGTCTGTTTTGGTTCGAGCTCCAGAAAGGCGGGCGGCACCGTCTTCAGTTTCGATTTGGAAAAGGCAGTGGTGATTTGCGCGATGACGTCATCTCGTTTCACGTCCCCTACAACGATCATGAACATGTTGTTCGGTGTGTAGTGTTCGCGGTAGTAAGCGAGAATGTCGTCGGGCTTCAGCTCATTAAAAATGTCGGGGTAGCCGATGATGGTGAACCGATATGGGCTTTGCGTAAAAGCGGTTTCGAACAAACGTCGGCTGGCGCGGCGGTCTGGATCATCTTGATTCATATCCATCTCGCGACGAATGACGTCGAGTTCCTTGGCCAGTTCCTCCGCTGGCAACGTGGCATTTTGCATGATGTCGCAAAGAACATCCACTGCGACCGTTGCTCCGGTGTTCGGCGCATTGATCCAATAAACGGTGCGATCAAAAGAAGTGTAGGCGTTCATGTAGCCGCCGACATCCTGAACTTCCTGGTCGATCCGCCCCGCTCCTCGGGTCGTAGTTCCCTTGAACAACATATGTTCCAGCACATGCGAAAGCCCAGCGCCCAACCATTTTCCTTCGTGAATACTTCCTGTTTTGCACCACGCTTGCGCCGAGACGACCGGCGCGCTGTGATCTTCACGAACGATGATGGTCAGCCCATTGCCAAGCGTGGTGATGCGAACGCCCGGAGGAATAATGGGAATGTCTTGAGTCATTTTGGAAATGAGGTGTAAACCGATCTAAAAACAGCCGATGAATCAGCGCTCGGCCGAGCTTGGTTGAGATTCTGACGCTTTTTTCCTAGGGAGAAAAGGTTGTCGAAAGGCGTCGTCAAATTTAAATCCATCTTTAAAATCTTCCCGGGTATCATTCTCGGTCCTGGCCAGAAGATTGTTCCCGACCATGTTAAAAACCATTTCTCCAAAATCTTCACAGGAACGAATGCCCCACTCTTCGAGTACCGTCAAGGCCATCGGGCCGAATTGCGCCAAACCGTAATCGCGAATGCCATCGAGCAATTCCTTGCCCGAGACGTGGCGGATTGGATCCTTCTTCGCCTTGCCGACCATCTTTTGGGTGTGGTCGAGCGCCTCGCGCAGGAAAAAATATCCATCACGATGAAAACGCGGATCGTCATTAACGATCTTGTCCAGGACTGCTTCAAAATTTACTGCTTGCATGATTTTACGGTGCGGCATTTTCGGTTGTGACTGAGGACGGATGCGACAGGCGATAACTCTTTACGGCCCAGCCCGTCAGAAGCAACGCAATCGCGAAACAGAACACCAAACGTTCCTGCTTCGTCAGCCAGTGCGTGCCCAGAACATAATCTTTAAACTTACGATTCACAATGTGCGCATTGGTGTTTCGGGACGCGTGGCGATCGGCGCAAGCCATTTTGCAACCAGAGCCGCCAAACCATCCAAAGTGCTTCACGGACAATTTTGCCCGACATTTTCGAGGTGCCTTGAAACCGGTCCGTGAAAATAATCGGGACTTCAACCACTTTCATTCCCTGCCGCCAGATGCGGTGCGTCATCTCGATCTGGAACGTGTAACCATTGGATTGAACTTCCTGTAGATTGATCGCTTCCAATGCGCGCCGCCGAAAACATTTGAATCCACCCGTTGGATCAGTGAAAGGCATTCCCGTAATGATCCGGACGTAACGCGCTGCGCTCGTGCTCAAGAGCAGTCGTTTCAGCGGCCAATTGATGACGCGAATGCCGTTGCAATAGCGCGAGCCCAGAACGAGATCCGCGTCCTTGGCTGCGTCAATGAATTTCGGAATGTCATCCGGATTGTGGGAAAAATCGCCGTCCATTTCCATGATGAATTCGTAATCGCGCTCCAAGGCCCAGGCAAACCCGGCGCAATAGGCACGGCCCAAACCATTTTTCTCCGCCCGATGCAAAACATGAATGTTCGGTTGCTTCGCCGCCAATTCATCCGCAATTTTTCCCGTGCCATCAGGAGAATTGTCATCGACCACCAGCAAATCGACGGGGACAGCGAGCTTTAACAACCGTTCGGCCATTGGCGGCAGGTTGTCGCGTTCGTTGTAAGTCGGGACGATGACCAGTGTTTTATTCCCCATGTTCGCGCAGAGACGTAAGCCAAAAGGATTTTGAATTCAAGGACTAAGGCGAAAACGATCCAAGCCAAGCGTTTCGAGTGGTGGTGCAACGGTTCAACCCGAACTCCGAAGTTGGGTAGCGCACGCGGCCCGCGTGCTGGCTTGGGCGGCTCGCCCAAGCTTCGTTCCACACTTCCGTCCGGGATCACGGGATGGCAAAAAGTTTGTGAGATGAAATTTTCGGTGGGCCACCGAAAATCGCACGCCAGCGGCGTGCGCTCCCCGGAGTTCATCGTCCACGTGTTTTCAACTTCGGAATTCGGGTTGA
>JBKJOA010000464.1:0-3696 GCA_046593365.1 Limisphaerales bacterium | reverse complement strand
CTAACCCATGCTCGGCACCGGCTTAATCAAAGGACTGCTCGAAACCGGAAAGAACTTTGTCGGCAGTTATCACGATGAGGTTCGGCTCGTCACGGTCCAGTATCCCGAGGAAAGAATTCCGCCGAAGGAGAATGGCCGCAATTTTCCGTTCCTTGTTTTCGACGGCAACGATCCGCAGGCCGGACTCCGCTGCGTCGCCTGCCAGATTTGCGAGAAGGAATGTCCGCCGCAATGCATCTACATCATCAAGGACATCGTCAAAAAACCCGATCACACCGGCAAAATGCAGGTGCAGCCGAAGACGTTTGACATCGATATTTCCGTTTGCATGAGCTGCCAGATTTGCGTCGAGGTCTGCCCATTTGAAGCAATCAAAATGGATCAAGTTTTTGAACTGAGTACGACGGATCGTTTCGATGATTTGCTTCTGCGTAAAAACGAACTTGCGAAACCGAACAGTTACTACCAGCAACTTCATCCAACCGACGCAGCCGACAGTGACGCAAAACTGGCTGAAGACAAAAAGAAAGCTACAGCAAAAGCAGCCGCCGCGCCTGCGCCAAAACCATTGCCGATTGAGCCAACCAAACCTGCGTGATGGAATCCCTCGATCAAATTTTTGTGAATGGGAAACAGTGGCTACTCGCTTTTTTGCCGGAAAGATTTCAACCCATCGCATCCATTTTTTTGGTCATCGCCGCAATCCTCGCCGTTTTCGCAACACTGTTTGCCATCACCACAATTCTTGAGCGCAAGATTCTCGGCCGTATCCAAAATCGTTTGGGGCCAAATCGCGTTGGGCCGTTCGGCTTCTTACAACCTGCCGCCGATGGAATCAAAATGTTGACCAAGGAAGACATCGTCCCGCGTGACGCAGATAAAATTATTCATTTCCTCGCGCCACTCGCTTTGATAGTTCCGGTCGCACTCGCTCTCGCCGTTTTGCCGTATGGACGCAATATGGTTCCCGTTGAATTCGATGCAGGACTTTTATTTTTCTTTGCCGTCGGCGCGTCCACCGAGCTTTCGGTTTTCATGGCCGGTTGGTCGAGCCGCAACAAATATTCGCTCGTCGGCGCGATGCGCGGCATTGCGCAAATGATCAGTTACGAAGTGCCGCTCGTTCTTTCGACCATTTCCGTGGTCATGATTGTCGGCTCATTGTCGCTCGTGAAAATTGTGGAGGCGCAATCCGGTTTTGTTTTCGGCTGGTTTCCCGGCTGGCACATTTTTACGCCGTGGGGTTTTGCCGGATTTGTTTTGTTCATGATCGCAGCGACGGCGGAATCCAATCGCGCGCCGTTCGATTTACCGGAAGCGGAATCGGAAATCATCGCCGGTTATCTCACCGAATATTCCGGCTTCAAATACGCGCTCTTTTTCATGGGCGAATACTGGGGAATGTTCGCCATCAGCGGACTCGCCGTCACACTTTTCCTCGGTGGCTGGAATGCGCCATTCCCATTTCTGCAATTCATTCCCTCTTACATTTGGTTTTTCACAAAACTGATTGCGCTGATTCTTACCTTCATCTGGCTGCGCGGAACCTTGCCGCGTTTACGTCTCGATCAACTAATGAGTTTCGCCTGGAAATTTCTACTCCCGCTCGCGCTGATAAATATTTTTGTCGCTGCCCTCTGGCATTTTTCGAGAGGCTTGCAACTGCCCGGCGCGCTCGGATTGCGCTGGATTTTCTGCGCGGTTGTTCTTGCTGTCCCGTATATCTGGCTCGGACGCGGCGTCGCGCAGACGCAACGAACGAAACGTATTTATAAATTTGCAGAAAACTAAAATGGAAATCGCCTTCATCCTCATCGCCGCCCTCACGCTCGGCAGCGCCATCGCCGCGATGAGTCTCCGCAATCTCGTTCATTGCGCGCTTTGCACCGTGCTGACCTTCGCTGGCCTCGCCGCGATGTATCTCCAATTGAACGCGCAGTTCGTCGGCTTCGCGCAAATCCTTGTTTACGTCGGCGCCGTCGCGATTCTGATTTTATTCGCCGTGTTGCTGACGCGAAATAGCGAGACGCAGCCGAATACGAAAATCGCCTCACCGTCATGGGTTATCGGAATCCTCGTGGCTATTTCTGTTTCAGCGACTTTAATTTACGCTGTCATCAAAAGCACAAGGCTAGCTCAAACGCTTCCGTCCGCGCCCGATGCCACCGTAAAAAAAATCGGCGAACAATTGATGACAAACTACGTATTGCCGCTGGAAGTTGTCGCGCTCTTACTCACAGCCGCAATGATCGGTGCCGTCATGATCGCGATGCGCGAAAAAGAACCGAAGGTGGAAAATCTTGAACCGCGGAGACGCGGAGACGCGGAGGGACAAAATCTCCGCGCCTCCGTGCCTCCGCGTTGAGTGCAAATATGATTTCCCTTCACCACTATTTAATTTTCTCGGCACTGCTCTTCAGCATCGGTCTGGCCGGTGCATTGACCCGTCGTAACGCCATTCTCATTCTCATCGGCGTTGAACTAATGCTCAACGCGGCTAACCTGAATTTCATCGCGTTCTGGCGTTACAGCGAAAATCCCGAAGCGCTCACTGGAATCATGTTTGTGATTTTTTCCATTGGAATCGCCGCTGCCGAAGCTGCTGTCGGACTGGCGTTGATCATCGCGATTTACCGCCACTACAAAACAACCAGCTTGGAAAAGGTGGATTCGCTCAAGGGCTAACGAATGACTTGGATTGCAAAAAACCTTTGGCTGATTCCGACGCTGCCGCTGTTCGCCGCAGGTTTGAGCGCATTACTGAAACAATCGCAGCGCAAGGCTGCAGCGTCGTTGGCGATTGGTTCATTGGTTATTTCATTTCTCCTGTCGTGCTGCGCGTTTGCCGAGACTTTGCACGCGCCAACGCATGGTGAAGTTTTCCGCGAGTTCCAAAATTTCACATGGCTGCAATTCGGCGAAAGCTCCTTGCGCCTCGGCTGGCTTCTCGATCCGCTCACCGCGATCATGCTGGTGATGGTGACGTTCGTCGGGCTTTTGATTTTCATCTACAGCATCGGTTACATGGCGCACGACGAAAATTTCACACGCTTCTTTTGTTTCCTCGCGCTGTTCGCCGCCGCAATGCTCGGCATCGTCATCGCGAATAATTTGCTACTCCTTTTCATCTCTTGGGAATTGGTCGGACTCGCGTCGTATCTGCTAATTGGTTTTTGGTATCACAAACCAAGCGCAGCGGCGGCCGCGAAAAAAGCGTTCATCACCACGCGCATCGGCGACATCGGATTTTTCATCGGAATCCTCTGGCTCTATTCGCAAACCGGCACGCTGCTTTTCTACGACAACGGCAACGGTTGCCTCGAAGCAACTGCGCTCACGAAATTAATTTCGATTACAACTTTCGGCGGCATGGCGGTTTCAACGGCCATCGCGCTCCTGATTTTCTGCGGTGCAATTGGAAAATCCGGCCAAGTCCCATTGCACGTTTGGTTGCCCGACGCGATGGAAGGACCAACACCTGTGAGTGCTCTGATTCACGCAGCGACGATGGTTGCGGCAGGCGTGTTTCTTGTCGCTCGGGTTTATCCGTTGATGGCAGGCATTCCCGAATTCCGTCCCCTTGTATTAGATATTGGAAAAGGTTGGGACCAATCCACCGCCTTGCAAGTCGTCACATGGATTGGCGCAATCACCGCAGTTTTCGCCGCGCTGATCGCCGTTGCGCAGAACGACATC
>JBKJOA010000461.1:0-2850 GCA_046593365.1 Limisphaerales bacterium | reverse complement strand
TCGCAACTCCGGTCGGGCTGCGCCCTCCCTCCGTTGCGAACAATCGAAAGAAAACAAAACATCAAACCAATGGCAGAACTCTACTTATGAAGTGTCCAGCGATTGGGGTCAGGTCACGGGGTTGTGATTCATTTTCCACCGACCCATCAGGGCAAACACATCCAGCAAATTTTTATCAAACAATTTTTCGGGAATCACGCTTTCAAACAATCGCAAACTGTGGCAAGGTTTTTTCTTAACGAACTTTTGCTATGCGAACGCATTCTCTTTTCCAAAATAACGTTTGGTTGTTTGCCTGGGTGATCTTTTTATTTTTCGCCTCACCGGTCAGCGCCATTAACCTTCTCGTTTCCAACAACAACGACAGCGGTGCGGGATCACTGCGGCAGGCGATCTCGGACAACACCACGCTCGGTGGCAGCAACACGATTGTTTTTTCAAACGTGGTGACTGGCACCATCCTGTTGACCAGCGGCCAATTGTTCATCGGCAAAAGCGTGAACATTCTTGGGCCAGGACCCTCCGTTCTTGCCATAAATGGAAACGCGGCGAGTCGGATTTTCGACACGGAACGCGAAAATAATATTTTAATTGCTGGACTCACTTTGACCAATGCTTCATCTCCCGGCGGAAGCGGCGGCGCTATTTTCAATTTTTGGTCAACGATGACGGTGAGCAATTGCACGATTAGAGGCAACTCAGCGCAGAATGGCGGCGGAATCTACAACTACGGAAACTTGAGCAACGCCACTCTGAGGGTGATCGCCTGCACGCTCGGCGGCAACTCGGCCAATTACGGAGGCGCCATCTACAACAGTGGTAGCAGCGGCAGCGCGACGGTTTCAGTGATCGGCAGCACTTTCACTGGCAATATGGCTTCGCTCCATCCTGTCTTTATGAACGGCGGCTTGGGTGGTGGCATCTACAACAATGGGCGATCCAGCTTAGGCGCGGCACTGGCTATCAGCAACTGCACCTTCAGTGGCAACTCTGCGGCCCAATCCGGCGGCGGCATTTATAACGACGGGGAACAAAACGGAATGGCCACAGTTCTAGTGAATGACAGCATCTTCCGCAGCAACTCGGTCACTCTCTACGGTGGTGGTATTTATAACGATGGCGCATCTTCCTCTTCCGGCACTGCATCCCTGATGGTAAATGACAGCACTTTTACTGACAATTCTGCAGGCGCCGGAGGCGGCATTTCCAGTGGAGGCTTTGACGGCAGGGCGACCAATTCGGTGAGGGGCAGCACTTTTAACGGCAATTCAGCGGCCTACAGTGGTGGTGCAATCGCAATCGAAGATCCGAACGTGCGCTTCCTGGTAAATGCGAGTACTTTCAGCGCCAATTCGGCTGCTGAAAGGGGCGGGGCCATTCATATTTTCAACGCGACGCTTATGGTCGCCAACAGCACCTTCAGCGGCAATTTTGCCAACATTTCCGGCGACACAATCGGTATTGAGAACGCGGAATTGGACATTCGTAGCACGATTCTTAAAGCCGGAGTCAACGGTGTGAGCATTTCTAACAACCTTGGTGCGGTCATCTCGTCGGGCTACAATCTTAGCAGTGATGCGGGCGGTGGTGCCTTGACCAATGCGACTGATCAAATCAACACCAATCCGTTACTGGGCCCGCTGGCGAACTATGGTGGCCCAACATTGACGCACGCGCTGTTGCCTGGGAGTCCGGCAATTGACCAAGGAAAGAGCTTCGGTCTGACCTCCGACCAGCGCGGAATTGCTCGGCCCATTGATATCAGTTTGATTACGAACGCCAACGGCGGAGACGGCAGTGACATTGGCGCATTCGAATTCAACAGCCCGCCACTATCGATTCAGAAAATAAACAATAATGCGGTGCTCTCGTGGCCGACGTTGTATGGAAGCTTCAGTTTAGAGTCCTCAACCAACCTCATATCGTCCAACAGTTGGATCACTGCTGGCGGCACTGCTTTCGTCGTTGGCAGCCAATACCAGCAAACCAACGGCCCGATCTCCAGCAACCGATTCTTTCGGCTGCGCGGAAATTGAAGTCCTCGCGTGGCGGGAGTTTATGAACCAACGTCTTGCTGAAATCAACCCGCCACCGTTGTAGCTACAGGCGAATAGCCCTTGATTGTAGAATTTCACGCGGCAAAATTTTTCCCATGACTCGCTGTCCTTGGGCAAAAAACGAATGCTCCATTTCTTATCACGACGAGGAATGGGGCGTGCCGGTTCACGATGACCGTTTGCTTTTTGAATTTTTAATTCTCGAAGGCGCGCAAGCTGGTTTGAGTTGGGACACGATTCTAAAAAAGCGCGAACATTACCAGCGCGTCTATGACAATTTCGATGCGAAGAAAGTTTCCAAATACGATGCGCGCAAAGTCGCAGAACTTTTGGCTGATCCTGGAATCGTGCGGAATCGATTGAAAGTCGCGGCGTCGATTCAGAACGCAAAAGCATTTCTCGCAGTGCAAAAAGACTTTGGAAGTTTCGATGCTTACATCTGGCATTTCGTCGGAGGCAAACCAATCGTGAACACATTTCACTCTATGAAAGAAGTTCCAGCGCGTACCGCAGAGTCAGACGCGATGAGCGAAGATTTGCTTAAGCGCGGATTTAAATTTGTCGGCTCGACGATTTGCTACGCCTTCATGCAAGCAGTGGGCATGGTGAACGATCATTTGGTCACTTGTTCAAGATATCGAAATCCGGGAAGCGCGGGGAAATAAAGCCACCGGGATCTGGAGGCGTGCCAGACTTTTTGCCAATGGAAAAAATGGTGCGCTTAGCAGGACTTGAACCTGCACGGGTTACCCCACTACCACCTCAAAGTAGCGTGTCTGCCAATTCCACCATA
>JBKJOA010000456.1:0-14012 GCA_046593365.1 Limisphaerales bacterium | reverse complement strand
CAGGAGCACACGAAGTTCTCGGAAGAATTCAAGCAGGCGGTGAAGGCGCTCAAGAAGTTCAACGAAATTTCCACGCAGCACACCCCGTATCTCCTCCGCAAAGCGCAACGCATCGAGGAGTATTTGAACCAACGCTAGACCATGTCGAGTCGTGCCCATGTCACTTCGGTCGAAGCGCTCGAAGCGTTTCGAGCGAACCTCATTGTTTACTTGAGCAAGGCGCGTCCCACTTTAGAGGAAGTGAGTGATCAGGTGATTCGCACTCGCGTCTGGCTCGAAAGCACCCAGCGCGTCTATTGGCAAAATCAGGCGCGGCGGCGCACGCAAAAATTTCAGGATGCGCAACAAACTTTGTTCAGCGCCGAATTATCAAATCTCCGTGAAGTTAGTTCTGCGGAGAGAATGGCTGTCCAGAAAGCGAAGCGTGCGCTCGAGGAAGCGGAAGAAAAATTAAAACGGATCAAGAAATGGGACCGCGACTTTGGCAGCCAGGTCGAACCTTTGGCCAGGCAATTGGAAAAGTTGCAAACGGTGCTGGCGAATAATTTACCCGATGCGATCGCATTTCTGGCTGGTGCGGTAAAAAGCCTCGATGCTTACAATCAGGATGTTCGTTCGGGGAATTCAAGCGGAGAGAGCGGCGCAATTCCCGCAGCCAACGAATTGGCTGATGAAAGCAATAAGGCGCCGGAGGAGCCATGAGTTTAAACGCAAACAGAAGTCGTTTGGCCGCGTTGACCAAGGCATTGTCCAACGATTGGAAGCAGACTAAAGAATCGTGGCGCGATGCAAAGGCCCAGGAATTTGAGCAACGTTATCTGGAAGAACTTTTTGACGGAGTGGATACAGCGGTTGCCGTGATGGATCAACTGGATAAACTTTTGAACAAAATCAAAACTGACTGTGAGTAATCATTTTGGAGTAAAAGAAACACTGGAACTTCTCGAAAATTTGCAACACACCGTTGTGGATTTCGCGACGCGCGAAGAAAAGTTTAACCAGGAATTCAACGCGAGCCTCCATGCCGAACGGACGCGACGCGAAAAGGCTCTCGAACAAATGAGCACGCGTTTGGCGGAAGCCGTTGCGCAAACGGATGCAGATTTTCAGGCGCAAACGGATTTAGCCGAATCAAAATACAAAACACGCCGGGCGTGGATTAATCGCGCTCAGAAAGCGAGTCAGAAACAGGCGCTGGGTGGAATCGAAGATCGGGAAGGCCGCCGCAAACACAAGCTACAGACCGAAACGATGCAGATGCATCGCAACCACGAAACGGGACGTGCGACGGCGGAAAAAACCATCATTGAATTCAAGACGAGCCTCGCGCAGGAGTTGGAAGTTTTGGCGTCGTTGGAAAAAACGGCGCGCGATTCTTTCAAAGGCTACGGGAAATTTGTTCGATTGCTTTCCCAGTCAAAGGAGATTCCGGAGTCGGATCTCGCGAAGGACGAATATAAATTAATTGCGGAACTCGACACGTTGCTCACGGAAACGCGCGAAGATCTGGAGCGGTTCGGAAAAATGCTTTTGCCGAAACTTTTTAAACATCGTATCGCGCTCTCGCTGTTCACATTTTGCCTGATTCCACTCGTGCCCGTTCTCCACTATTTTGGCAACAACGCATTCTCTTACCGCGAAGCGGGAATGTCAGCGGGCGCGGTTTTCTTTCTCGGCTTTATTTTACATTTTCTTGGCAAAAGTCAGGCAGAACCACGGGCCGTCCGTATTGCCAATGCGATTGGTCGGGCACGCCGGATCCACGACATTTGTTACGCAAAAACAGATTCACGTTACTCCCGAGAAGTGGAGCGAGTGGAAAATGAGCTTAAGAAAAAAAGCCAGTGGATTGAAGGCGAATGGAAGGCCACACTGGAAAACGCGGCCACCGCAAAAGGAAATTTTCCGCAGCGGGTTGATGATAAATTCACGCGAAGTTTTTCCAGCAACGAGGAGCAATATCGGATTAAACGAGACCGATTGAATCGCGATCACGAAAATGCGGTCGCGAAGTTGACCGGTGAAACGGATTTAAAAAAGGCTGAATGGAAAAACATTTCGGAAGCAAAAGAAGCGAAGTTCAACGCGGATTACCGGGCGCAATGGCAAGTGATCAAAGCCGAGTGGGAAAGCAAAATCGGGCCGCTCTACGCAACCATCGGCAGGGTTGGCCCTGCGGCGGAAAAGTTTTTCCCCAGCGCGAACGCGAAGTTTTGGAAAGAGTGGAGTTCTCCTGAAAAGTTCGAACAGGCAGCCAAATTTGGACGGCTGGATGTCGATGTTGAAAAACTGGCTGGCCGCATTCCTCAGGATGAAAAGTTGAAACTGCCGGGGCCGATCCAGTTTCCACTACCGCTTTTGCTGACCTACCCACAACAGGGCGCGCTGTTAATTGAAACAAAAGAGTCCGGTCGCAATGAGGCCATCGCCGCGTTGAATCAGACTATTCTGCGTCTTCTCTCAACGGCACCTCCGGGAAAATTAAGTTTCACGGTGATCGACCCGGTTGGATTGGGGCAGAATTTTTCCGGGATTATGCATATCGCGGATTACGCGGAGCATTTGATCAACAACCGAATCTGGACGCAACCGGGACAGATCGAGCAGAAGCTCACGGACCTGAATGAGCACATGGAGAAGGTGATCCAGATGTATTTGCGAAATGAGTACGCCACCATTGCTGAATACAATGAGCAGGCCGGCAACATTGCCGAGAAATATCATTTCCTGGTGGTCGCCGATTTTCCTTCGAACTTTACCGACGCGGCAGCCAAACGATTGTTGAGCATTGCGACGAGCGGGGCGAGGTGCGGTGTTTACACCTTGATTCACTGGGACCACAACCACCCCGCCCCGCTTGATTTTGTTCCCGATGAATTGCGGAAGAGCAGTGTCACGCTTCAGTGCAAAGGAAACAAATTCACTTTGGCGGGCAAATTATTTCCCGGCACTAACCTGTTGCTCGATACTCCTCCGGACGCGGATTTGGTCACGGAATTTATTCACAAAGTCGGCAAGAGCAATCGCGATTCCAATCGCGTGGAGGTTCCTTTTTCACACGTCGCTCCGCCTGCGGAAGAGCTTTGGACGCTGGAGACGACGAGCGAACTACGCGTTCCGATTGGCCGCACCGGCGCGACAAAGCTGCAATATCTTTCCATCGGCAAAGGGACTCGCCAACACGCGTTGCTCGCGGGCAAAACCGGTTCCGGCAAATCTACTCTGTTTCATGTCATCATCACGAATTTGGCGTTGTGGTGCAGTCCGGATGAAGTGGAATTTTACCTCATCGATTTCAAAAAGGGCGTCGAGTTCAAGTGTTACGCCGAAAAAAAACTTCCGCACGCTCGCGTGGTCGCGATCGAAAGTGATCGCGAGTTTGGTTTGAGCGTTTTGCAACGTGTCGATGATGAACTGAAACGGCGCGGTGACTTATTTCGCAAAGCAGGCGTGCAAGATCTCGCTGGATACAAAAAGGGTGGCGGGACAGAAAGTGTTCCGCGCTCGCTCTTGATCATTGATGAGTTCCAGGAATTCTTTGTGGAAGACGACCGGATTTCGCAAACCGCCTCAGCTCTCCTCGACCGGATTGTGCGACAGGGTCGCGCGTTTGGCATTCACGTATTACTCGGGTCCCAAACACTTGGTGGTGCCTACACCATGGCACGCACCACGATGGGCCAAATGGTGATCCGCATCGCACTGCAATGCAACGAAGCGGACGCATATCTCATCATGGACGAGAATAATCCCGCTCCTCGTCTCCTGTCGCGACCGGGCGAAGGGATTTACAACGACGCCGCTGGTAATATCCAGGGCAACAGCCCGTTTCAAGCGGTCTGGTTGCCTGACGAAGTGCGTGATAGTTACCTCGACATGGTCACCGAACGTGCGAAACGCAGTGCGATCCGTTATGCGGGACCAATTGTTTTTGAAGGCGATGCTCCTGCGGATGCGCGGGAGAATTCAGAACTGAAAGCGTTGTTGAAGGCTGAATCTGTTTCTCCGGCGAGTTCTCCGCGTATTTGGCTTGGCGCACCCAATTCCATTAAGGGACCGACTGAGGCCGTATTTCATCGGCAGAGTGGAAATAATCTACTCATCGTTGGACAACGCGATGAAGCGATTCTCGCAATTTTATCGGTCGGATTAATCTCTCTCGCCGCTCAGTATTCGATCGGCAGCGCTCAGTTTATACTCTTCGACGCCAATCCACCCGGCTCAGCGCAGCGCGAATTGCTGGAAAGAATCATCGCCGCGATTCCGCACAAAATCACGTTGGTTAAACAACCCGATTTGTCGGAAGCCATCAACGGGCTTGCCTCGGATTTGAAAGCGCGCGCTGAGAGTCAGGACGCGAGCCGCGCTCCCGCGATATTCCTCTTTATTCATGGCTTGCAAAAATTCGGCAGACTCCGTTTCGAAGATGACTTCGGTTTTTCGAGCGATGAAAACACTACAGCGAATCCCGCTGTGCAGTTGAACAAGTTAATTTGTGAAGGCCCGAGCTTCGGCATTCATGTGGTTGCGACTTGCGATACTTACAACAACATGAACCGCTTTCTCAGCAAAAAAGCGTTCAGCGAATTTGAAATGCGCGTCCTTTTCCAGATGAGCGCCAACGATTCCGCGAGCCTCATCGACAATCCGAAAGCGGGGACGCTCGGGATGCATCGCGCCCTCTTCTACAACGAGCAACAAGGGCATCTGGAATTGTTCCGGCCTTACTCGCTGCCGAATGGCGAATGGATCAGCCAGGTGGCCGCAGATTTGCCAAAGGTTCTCTTAAACCGGGAAGTGTAACCATTGGGTCGGGAGAAAAATTTCAGACGCTCAGGTTTTCCACGAACTATTTTCAGTTCGTCACAAAGCTTTTCTGCTATTGAAAAGCTCGTTATAAAGCCGATGCTACTGAAAAGGAATTTATGCGAAATACTTTGCACGAAAAGGATGTCCGGCAGACTGAATCCGTTGTCACTGATCCACAAAATAACTCTTTCACGCGAAGAGATTTTGTAAAAATGACGGTGGCGACCGGATTGGTCGTCGGCACCGGCTCAAATACGTGGGGAGCCGAAACAAAAAGTGGGATGCCGTATCGCACGCTGGGGCGGACTGGCGAAAAAATTTCCGCGCTTGGCTTGGGAGGCTATCACATCGGCAACCCGGAGGAGCAGGAAGGGATCAAAATTATTCGCAGCGCCATTGATGGCGGGATCACTTTCATGGATAACTGCTGGGATTATCACGACGGCGGCAGTGAAGTGAGAATGGGCAAAGCGTTACGCGATGGTTATCGCGATAAAGTTTTTCTGATGACGAAAATCGATGGACGCAACAAGGCTGCGGCAACACGGCAAATTGATGAATCGTTGAAGCGTTTACAGACCGACCGCATTGACCTGATGCAGCATCACGAAATCATTCGGATGGAAGATCCAGATCGCGTGTTCGCAGAAGGCGGCGCTCATGAAGCAATGCTGGACGCGAAAAAAGCGGGCAAGATTCGCTACATCGGTTTCACGGGGCACAAAGATCCAGTTGTCCATTTGCGTATGTTGGAGATCGCAGCGCAACACCAGTTTCGTTTTGATGCCGTGCAAATGCCGCTGAACGTGATGGACGCACATTTTCGCAGCTTCGAGCACAAAGTTCTCCCGTTATTGGTGAAGGAAGAAATCGGCGTGCTCGGAATGAAATCCTTGGGCAGCGGTGCCATTTTAAAAAGCAATGCGGCGAAACCGATTGAGTGCCTGCATTACGCGATGAACCTGCCGACATCGGTCGTGATCACCGGCATGCAAAGCATGAAAGATTTACAACAAGCTCTGGAAGCCGCGCGTTCGTTCAAACCCATGAACAAAGAAGACATTTCCGCTCTGCTCGCTCGCACCCGCAACGCTGCCGCCTTCGGAAAATTCGAACTGTTCAAGACCGGCGCGATGTTCGATGGAACTGCACAACATCCTGAATGGCTTGGGTGACCAATCGGGTGATCCGAACGCTTCCCTGGATAAGAAAATGGCGATTCGAAAATTCGAATCGCCATTGAGAATAAGCAGCGATCACAGATCTCGCCGGGACCAACTAGGTTAAAACGATCTTGTCGCCTTCTTTCAAAGTGACGATCGCTTTTTTCCAAGAAGGAGTTCTGCCAGCGGCAGCCGTCCGTTTGCGGCGTGCTTTTCCACGAATGTTCATCGTGTTTACGCTCACCACTTTGACTTTGAAAAGTTCCTGGACGGCTTGACGAATCTCAATCTTATTCGCGCGGCGGTCGGCCACAACGGTGTATTGGTTGAGCTTTTCGGCTTGGCGCGTTCCTTTTTCGGTGACGCGAACGGTCTTGATGATCTCGAAAGTATTCATGGTTAGAGCTTGGCTAAACGTTCCTCAATTTTTTCAAACGCACCACGCGTGAAAATCAGTTTATCGCTGCGCAAGACTTGATAAGTATTAAGCTCGTCGCCGGTGGTGACTTCGACGTAGGAGACGTTACGTGACGAACGAAGCAGATTGTCATCGACTCCTTCTGACACAATCAGCGTGGTTCCATCAATCTCCAACGCAGTGAGCGCACTGAGAAAATCTTTGGTCTTCGGAGCGGCGAGTTTAAAGTCCGAAACAATGGTTACATCGCCCATTTTGAGACGTTCACCCAGCGCTTTACGCAAGGCCAATTTCTTGGTCGAGCCGTTTACTTTCTTGCTGAAATCGCGTGGTTTTGGGCCAAACACCACACCACCGCCACGCCACAAAGGTGACCGAAGCGATCCAGCGCGAGCGCGACCGGTGCCTTTTTGTTTCCAAGGTTTTTTGTTGGTGCCTTGCACTTCACCAGCCGTTTTGGTGCAAGCGGTGCCACTGCGCTGTGCAGCGCGATAAGCGGTGACAGCGTCATGAACGGCTTGTGTGCCTTTGCCGTCTTCAATTACCTCGAACTTCACTTCAATCTCTCCGGCGCTTTGGCCTTTAATATCTTTTACAGTCAGCTTCATAAATTTTTTTAGCGGCCGTCTGTGACTGCCGCTGATCCGGCGGTTACAAACCGTCGCTACAGTTAATTATTTCTTTGCGGCGGCAGCCGGTTTAGCGGCCGGTGCGGCGGCTTTCGCGCCACCTTTTACTTTGCCAACCACCTTCGGATCTTTACGGAGCTTGGCCGCATTGGACCCTTTTGGCAGCTTCTTGGATTCGCGAATGATGACGTAACTATTGTTGGAACCGGGAATCGCGCCACGGATCAACAAAAGGTTGTCGTCCTCGCGAACCTGCATTACTTCGAGATTTTGAACCGTTCTCTGGATTTGTCCCATGTGGCCGGGCATCCGCATCCCGCGCATAACTGTGCCTGGAAACAAACGTTGGCCGATTGCACCGGGACGACGTTTAAAACCTTTTGCGCCGTGCGTCGAATCGCCACCTCGAAAATTATGGCGCTTCATGACACCTTCAAAACCTTTTCCCTTTGTAATGCCGATAGCATCCACGAAATCGCCGGGAGCAAAAATATTTGCGCCGACCGTGTCGCCGGGTTTCACAGTCAAAGTGAAATCGCGAAATTCTCTAATGCGTTTCACCGGGGTCGCATTGTGCTTCTTAATGTGACCGAGCAGCGGTTTGGTAAGGCGATGCTCTTTTTGATCGTCAAAACCGAGTTGAACAGCATTGTAACCATCGCTCTCCTGAGTTTTTACTTGGATAACACGATTTGGTCCTACAGCGACAACTGTGACCGAATGGACAATGCCTTTCGCATCATAGACGCGAGTCTGGCCCAGTTTTTTTCCTAAAATTCCTAGCATAAAATTAAATTTTAATGGTGATATCGACGCCTGCGGGCAAGTTCAATTTCTTCAATTCATCCACCGTCTTGGCGGTCGGCTCGATGATGTCGAGAAGACGCTTATGCGTGCGTTGTTCGAAAGTTTCCTGCGATTTTTTGTCGGCGTGCGGTGAGCGTTGAACAGTCCAGCGTTCGACGCGCGTGGGAAGTGGGATCGGACCGGCCACCCGTGCGCCAGTGCGTTTTACGGTTTCGACGATGTCATGAGCCGATTGGTCGATGACGCGATGATCGTAAGCTTTCAGTCGTATGCGAATGCGTTGTCCAGCCATATAAAAAGAACAAGGTTAAGAGTTAATGTTAAGTGCGTGCTGCCGGTCGTGATTTTGCCGAATCCAAAATTGTATTCAAAACACTATTTGGAACTTGCTCGAATGTGAGCGGTTCCATCGAATAAGATGCACGGCCTTTTGAGAGCGAACGAATCGCCGTGGCGTATCCGAACATTTCCGAAAGCGGAACGTTCGCATTGAGGATCGTCTGGCCGTTTTTGGCTTCGATGCTGATGATTTTTCCACGACGACGATTGATGTCGCCGAGTAGATCGCCCTGATATTCGTCAGGCGTTGTGACTTCCACTTTCATGATCGGTTCCAGCAGAACCGGCCCTGCGTTTTTCACCGCGTCTTTGAAAGCAAAAATGCCCGCCATCTTGAAAGCGAGTTCGTTCGAATCGACCTCGTGGAACGATCCATCAACAACCTGCGCTTTGACGTCGATCATTTGATAGCCAGCGTAAACGCCGCTACGAATGGCTTCTTCAATTCCATCAATGACTGCAGGAATATATTCCTTGGGAATCGATCCACCGACAATTTTATTCTCGATTTCGAGGCCTTTGCCTTTTTCGTTCGGCTGAATTTTGACAACGGCGTGTCCGTATTGTCCGCGTCCGCCAGATTGACGAATAAATTTGCCTTCGCCCTCTGCGTCTTTAGTGATCGTTTCGCGATAGGCAATTTGCGGCGCACCGGAATTCGCTTCAACTTTGAATTCGCGTTTCAGTCGGTCGCAAATGATTTCCAAATGCAATTCGCCCATCCCTGCAATAATGAGCTGGCTCGTTTCTTCGTTGGTGAAGCAACGGAAAGTCGGATCTTCTTCCGCGAGACGCTGCAAACCTTCCGACATTTTGTCGCGGTCGGCTTTTGTCTTTGGCTCAATCGCCATACTGATAACCGGCTCGGGAAACGTCGGCGGTTCCAACGTAACATCGAAATCTTCGTTGCACAGAGTGTCGCCCGTCGTGATGTTGCGCAGACCGACCAATGCCGCGATGTCACCGGAATAAACTGCGTCAATATCTTTGCGTTCGCTGCCTTGAATAACCATTAAACGGCTGACCCGTTCGCGTTTGCGCGTGCGCGGATTGTAAATCGTATCGCCCTTTTTCAGTTGGCCGGAATAAACGCGGAAGAAAACCAATTTACCGGCGTAAGGATCAGTCCAAAGTTTAAACGCGAGCGAACAAAATTTCTCGTTGTCGTCGGAGACAACTTCGATTTTGTTGTCAGTGCCGGGTTCAAGTCCCTGCGCCTGTGGAATGTCCAGCGGGCCGGGCAAATAATCGATCACCGCATCAATTAACGGTTGCACAGCTTTCTTCTTGAACGCAGAACCGCAAAGCACCGGCACAAATTCAATCGCACAGGTGAGTCGGCGAATCGCTGCTTTCAACGTCAAAGAATCAACCGGTTTTTCTTCTAAAATAAGTTCGGCAACCGCGTCGTCTTTGTTGGAAACCGCTTCGATTAATTCCTGCAGTGCTGCTTTGGCTTTTTCCTTGTAAGCATCTGGAATATCTTTGACCTCGTATTTAAGCCCTTCGTTTTCAATATCTCCAGGACCCCACACAATTGCCTTCTGGCTGACGATGTCGATGATACCTTCAAAATTTTCTTCAGCGCCAATGGGGAGATGAATTGGAAACGCGTAGGCCTTGAGTTTGTTGCGCATGTCGGCGAGCGCATTATCAAAATTCGCTCCGGTACGATCCATCTTGTTGACGAATGCGATGCGGGGAACTTTATATTTTGTCGCCTGCCGCCAGACGGTTTCGGACTGCGGCTGCACACCAGCAACTCCGCAGAAAACTGCCACTGCACCGTCGAGTACGCGCATGGAACGTTCGACTTCAGCGGTGAAATCAACGTGACCTGGAGTGTCGATGATGTTGACGCGATGAGGAACACCAGCGAAAGACTTTTCCAAACCTTCTTCTTTTTTCTGGGTCCAGAAACAAGTAACTGCCGCCGAAGTAATTGTGATGCCGCGTTCTTTTTCCTGCTCCATCCAGTCGGTCACGGTGTTGCCATCATCGACATCACCGATTTTGTGGATCAGTCCGGTGTAAAAAAGAATTCGCTCCGTTGTCGTCGTTTTACCCGCGTCGATGTGCGCGGCGATACCAATGTTGCGCGTGCGCTCCAACGTGTATTGCCGATTCGGCGAATTGACCGGTTTATTTTCTGCTACTGCACTCATTTGAAATCCTAAAGACTAAAACGCCCCGACGTTAATCGGGGCGCGATTTAAATTAAAATAATTACCAACGGAAATGCGCAAAGGCTTTATTCGCCTGAGCCATCTTGTGAACGTCATCGCGCTTGCGAATTGCGTTCCCCTGCCCTTGATAGGCTTCCATGATTTCCGCTGCCAGCGCTTCTTTCATCGTAATGCCTTTACGCGCATCTGCAAAATCTACGAGCCAGCGCATCGCTAAAGCGAGTTGCCGATCACCCGGAACTTCCATCGGGACTTGATAAGTCGCACCACCCACACGGCGGGCTTTGACTTCCAAACGTGGTTTGGCGTTATCCACCGCCCTTTGCAAAATTTCCAGCGGATTTGATGCTGGATTCTTCACCACAAGTTGGTCAAAGGCTCCGTAAACAATTCGCTGCGCAAGACTTTTTTTGCCGTCCTGCATAACGGTGTTCACCAGCCGCGAAACCAGCGTGCTTTTATACTTACCATCTTCGATTAATGGTCTTTTGTCTGCTTGACGACGTCTCGACATATAAATTTATTTCTTTGCTGCTGCCGCACCTTTTTCCTTAGGACGCTTGACTCCGTATTTTGAACGACTGACCCGCCGCTTTTCCACGCCAGCCGCGTCTAACGTTCCGCGAACAATATGATAACGCACACCGGGCAAATCTTTGACCTTGCCCCCGCGAATCAGAACAATCGAGTGCTCCTGCAAGTTGTGTCCTTCATCGGGAATGTAAGCGATGACTTCGTGTCCGTTCGTCAAACGAATTTTAGCAACTTTGCGCATCGCCGAGTTTGGTTTCTTAGGCGTGCGTGTCATCACTTGAAGACAAACACCACGGCGAAACGGAGAGTTTTGCAAAGCCGGTGATTTCGACTTGCTTCGTACTTTATTACGTCCTTTTCGGACGAGTTGATTAATTGTTGGCATTGCAGCTTAAAGTTTTCGCTTGCGCTCCATCTCAGGGGAAACGGAGCGCGGAATATAACAAAGGGTTTTTCTGTTGCAACTAGTAATTTCTGTTTTTGATGTTCTTTTGATTAACTCGCCAGGGGCTGCTCCAAAAGAGCATTCGGCTCTTCGACTTCAATCGGATCCACCAACGGTTTCAATTCAATTTTGCGGTGATAACTGTAACCGGATCCCGCAGGAATGATATGACCCATGATCACATTTTCCTTGAAACCACGCAGGTAATCGACGCGCGAAGTGGTCGCCGCTTCGGTCAACACCCGAGTCGTGTCCTGGAAGGACGCCGCGCTCAGGAAACTTTCAGTTTCCAATGACGCTTTCGTGATGCCCAGCAATACCGGTTGCGCTTCGGCAGGTTTGCCACCCATTTTTTCGACGCGCTGGTTTTCCTCGTCGAATAGGATTTTGTCGATCTGTTCGCCCCACAAAAATTGCGAGTCACCAGGTTCGGTGATGCGAATTTTTCGCAACATCTGGCGAACAATAATTTCAATGTGCTTGTCGTTAATCGTCACACCTTGCAAGCGATAAACTTCCTGCACTTCGTTGACCAGATGTTCCTGCAATTCTTGCGGCCCGCAGATTTCTAAAATCTCGTGCGGATCCATTGGTCCTTCGGTCAATTGCTGGCCCTTCTTCACGAAGTCACCTTTGAACACGATGACGTGACGGCCGATGGGGATCAGATGTTCTTCTTCGAGAGCTGTCTGTTGATCTTTGATCACGATGCAACGCTTGCCACGAACGCTCGCCCCGAAATCAACGATGCCGTCGATCTTGGAAATTTCCGACGCTTCTTTTGGCCGACGCGCTTCGAACAATTCAGCCACACGAGGCAACCCTCCAGTAATATCTTTGGTCTTCGAAGTCTTACGTGGCGTTTTCGCCATCAAAGTTCCAGCGACGATCCGATCGCCCTCTTTCAAAACAACGTGAGCACCTGATGGAATGGGGTAATTGGCGAGCGGTTCGTTCTTCTCACTCAAGATGACGATCTGCGGATGCAAATCTTCCTTGTGCTCGATGATGACCATGGCTTCCTGGCCGGTCGTCTCGTCCATTTCCTGTTTCATCGTCACGCCTTCGATGATGTCGTGGAATTTAATTTTGCCGGCTTTCTCCGACAAAATCGGAACGTTATAAGGATCCCATTGCACGAACGCTTCACCCTTCTTCACCTTACCGCCGTTCGGAACAGAGATGACGGAACCGATGACAAGATTGTGCGCTTCGAGTTCCCGTCCATCTTCAGCAAGAATTGAAACCGAACCGTTTTTGTTCAGCACGATGCTGTTTCCGTCTTCAAGTTTCACCAGACGCAGATCGTTGTAACGAATTATGCCTTCGAGTTTCGCTTTGATTTGTGGTTGTTTGAAAACAGCAGCAGCAGTTCCGCCGATGTGGAAGGTGCGCATCGTCAATTGTGTTCCCGGTTCGCCAATGGATTGAGCAGCGATAATTCCAACTGCTTCACCGAGCTTCACCAATCCGCCATTGGCCAGATTGCGTCCGTAACACTTCATACAAATGCCCTGCTTGCTTTCGCAAGTTAGCACCGAACGAATCTTAACTTTTTCAATGCCGGTGTTATCGACGAGCTTCGCTTTAATTTCGTCGATCTCCGTATTTCCTTTGATCAGGACATTTTTCAGATCACTCGGATCTGCAATATTGTCGCAAGAAAAACGGCCCACGAGACGTTCGCTTAATTTCACGACTTCATCTTCGCCTTCGTAAATGGCCTGCACCCAAATTCCGTTGGTCGTTCCGCAATCGAGTTGGCGGATGATCACGTCCTGAGAAACATCAACGAGCTTGCGTGTCATATAACCCGAGTCGGCCGTTTTAAGAGCCGTGTCAGCCAGGCCTTTACGCGCGCCGTGAGTCGAAATGAAATATTCCAACACGGTCAAACCTTCGCGGAAGTTCGAGAGAATTGGTTTTTCAATAATGTCGCCACTGGGTTTCGCCATCAAACCACGAACGCCAGCGAGCTGACGAACTTGTTGACGATTACCACGAGCGCCGGAATCGACCATCAAAGAGACTGGATTGAATTCGGCTTTGCCCTGGTTGTGATCAAGCGTCTTCAACATGACGTTCGCAATCTGATCAGTGCAATGCGTCCAGATATCGATGATCTTGTTGTAACGCTCACCCGGCGTGATGACGCCTTTGCGATAACTTTTTTCGACGTCCGCAATAAGTTTTTGCGCGTTCTCGATCTCCTGCCCTTTTTCCTTCGGAATAATCATGTCGTCGATTCCAACAGAAACACCGGCGCGGGTTGCTTCGCGGAAGCCGGCATCTTTCAATTTATCCAAGGTGATAACCGTTTTGTCCTGCCCACAAATTTTGTAGCATTTCCAAATCAAATCGCCGAGCGCTGTCTTGGTGACAACTTTATTTGGGAAACCGATTTCTTCGGGCCAGATTTCGCTGAAGATAACGCGGCCCACCGTGGTCTCAATCACCTTTTTCTCGGAATCACCGTATTCGGTTTTCTTGCCGAGGTCAGGATTCGCAAATCGAATGCGTTCGTGAATTCCAACCGCGCCATCTGAGTACGCAAAATCGACTTCACTCTTGCTGCCGAAAAGTTTCAAGCGACCATTTTTCGCAACGGGCTTGCGCGGTTCGGCGGTCAGATAATAACAGCCTAGAGTGATGTCTTGCGTCGGCGTCATGATCGGCTTTCCG
>JBKJOA010000403.1:0-2882 GCA_046593365.1 Limisphaerales bacterium | reverse complement strand
CAGGTAAAATTGAACTGGCGCTGCATCGCCGTGTAAATACCAGTTTTTTGGAATACGCTTCTTACGTCATTCGCGATCGCGAGATTTGGAATCGCGCGATCGCGAATGACGTAAGAAGCGTATTCCAAAAAACTGGTATTTACACGGCGATGCAGCGCCAGTTCAATTTTACCGGGGACGAAAGGAATGTGCGGAATAACCACTTCTTCCGCGAGAACGTGACTCTCGCCGTTGCCATCGGCCAAGGGCGAAGCGCCCGCTGCGTCAGAGCCATTCGTGTTTGTTTCAACCGGCAGCTCGGGCTGTTCCGGATTGATTTTTCTTTTTACTGCCATTGGAATATAATTGTTACGAAGAACGTGGCCGACCAACAACCTCTCGAACCGGGAAATATTCTCCCTCACTTCTGACAGGGGCAACGGGAGCGTGTCGTTTTAGGAAATGGTTAAGATTTTCCAGGGCAACGAGTCGTTCGGATGGCGTTCGCATTCGGCCAACGATCCTGCGAATCGGCTGCTGAATTGGTTCCACCTCATGTTCCATGTCCAAATGTTAGTCCCTTCGCCAGCGTATCGTCAACGAGCGGTTCACTTCGTAAGTGGGCAATTAATCCTCCACTGGCACGACCAGATTCTCCATGATGTAATCTTTTCGGTCGGGCGTGTTTTTACCCATGTAAAAACTGAGAATCTCAGACACGTTTGATTTCGGCGCGTGCTCGACCTGGCTCAAGCGCATTTCTTTTCCGATGAATTGCTTGAATTCGGTCGGGTTGATTTCGCCCAAACCTTTGAAACGGGTAATCTCGCTACTCTTTCCTAATTTAGTCGAAGCAGCGTCGCGTTCGTTTTCGCTGTAGCAATAAATCGTTTCCTGTTTGTTGCGCACGCGGAAGAGCGGTGTCTCCAAAACGTAGAGGTGACCTTCCTGCACAAGCTGGTCGAAGAAGCGAAAAAAATATGTGATGAGCAAATTGCGAATGTGCAACCCGTCCACGTCGGCGTCGGTGGCAAGAATGACTTTGTCGTAACGCAACCGTTCCATGTTGTCTTCGATGTCGAGGCTGCGCATTAAATTATACATCTCATCATTTTTATAAACGATGTCACGCTTGAGGTCCCAGACGTTGAGCGGTTTGCCTTTCAATACAAAAATCGCCTGCATGTTCACGTCGCGGCAACTCACAATGGAGCCAGCAGCGGATTGTCCTTCTGTGATAAAAACCATCGACCCTTTACCTTTGCCTTTCGCTTTGTCGAAATGAACTTTGCAATCTTTGAGCTGCGGGATGCGGATGGTGATCGCCTTCGCGCGTTCGCGGGCGAGCTTTTTTACGTCCTGCAATTCCTTGCGGAGCTGTTGCGTGTCCTCGACCTTCGCGACGATTTTTTGCGCAACCTCTTTGTTGCGATTGAAAAAGTGCAGCAACTCTTCGCGAACCGTATTCACCAGTTCAGAACGAATTTCCGTGTTGCCTAATTTATTTTTCGTTTGCGATTCGAAAACCGGATCTTTCAAACGAATCGCCACCGCGCCGATCATGCACTCGCGCACGTCGTCGCCTTCAAATTTTCCTTTGGCATATTCGTTGACCGCTTTGAGCAATCCCTCGCGAAACGCGCTCAAATGCGTCCCGCCGTCCGCCGTGTACTGCCCGTTGACGAATGAAAAGAACGTTTCGCCATAACGGGTATTCGTATGCGTGAAACAAAATTCCAATGTCTTGCTCGTGTAATGGAGCGGGGGATAAATCGGCTCGCTGTTGTCGCCCTTCAAATCTTCCAGCACCAGATCCATCAAGCCGAGTCGCGACTGAAAAGTTTGCCCATTGAAAATTAATCTCAGCCCGCTGTTCAGATAACTGTAGTGCCGCAACCGCTTCTCAATAATCTCCGTGCGAAACTGCGAGTTCTTAAAAATCTCCGGGTCAGGCTCGAAGCAGACGAACGTTCCGTTCGGTTCGTCGGTTTTGCCTTTGCCTTCTTTTTTGAGCTTGCCCTGTTTAAAAGTCGCATCGACGAATTCCCCATCGCGATGACTGCGCACATAAAATTCTTTGGAAAGCGCGTTGACCGCCTTCGTGCCGACACCATTCAAGCCCACACTGAATTGAAAAACATCATCGTTATATTTCGCGCCCGTATTGATTTGCGAAACGCACTCGATGACTTTTCCCAGTGGAATGCCACGCCCATAATCGCGCACCGAAACCGTGCTGTCCTCGAGCGAAATCAGAACCTCTTTACCGTGACCCATAATGAATTCGTCAATTGTGTTATCGATCACTTCCTTCATTAAAATGTAGCAACCGTCGTCGTGATCGGAGCCGTTGCCGATGCGCCCGATATACATGCCGGTGCGCAACCGGATATGCTCCAACGACGAAAGAGTTTTGATTTTACTCTCGTCGTAAATGTGTTTCTTGCCTTCAGCCATATAAATTAAGATCGAAGTTTCGTTGCAAAATCTTCGACTGCCAACAAGAAATATTTTTCGAGTGTGTAGCAAGGCTGAACCCCAGCGGGAAACCATATTCAGGCGCTTCGCCATTTCTCATCAATCTTTCGCCCTCAACATTCAGATACCACCCGCAACACCGTGAACATTCTTTACTTGTATTGTTCCATAATGTTATTACTGAGACTCCATGAAATTACTTCAGGTCGTCGTGTTGCTCATTTGCACGCTCGGTTTAAATATGCGTGTTTTCGCCACGCAGAGCATTGCGCGGGTTTGGGACGAAGAAATTCTCGCAGCCATCCGAATTGACACGCCGCATCCTCCAGCGCAAGCGCGAAATCTTTTTAGTCTCTCCGTCTGCATGTACGACGCATGGGCGGCTTACGATACCAATTCGGCGGTGGGTTACATTTATCACGCCA
>JBKJOA010000324.1:0-3868 GCA_046593365.1 Limisphaerales bacterium | reverse complement strand
GAAGCGTCGCAGCGGCCCGGCGATGAACAGCAGCAAAAATAAATAACCGCACGCATAACAAACCGGATACCAAAGCGCGTCGTAACCGGAACTCATCACCATTCCCGCGACGCCCATAAACGACGCCGCGCTCAAGTATTCGCCGGAAATCGCGGACGCATTCCAACCGACGCTCACGCTGCGTCCCGCGACGAAAAAGTCCGAAGCCGTTTTAGATTTTTTAGCCGACCAGAATCCCATCGCGATAGTGGCGAGGACGGTGATAGCGCTGAAGCTGAGAATCCAAGGATCAATGTTCATATTTTAATAAGTCCCCTTCGCAACCTTCGCTCCTTCGCGGGACATCCTTTTGGGGAAGACGTCCCGCGAAAGAGCGAAGGTTGCGAAGGGGGGAATTCATATTGGCTCACTCGGATTTGCGCGTTCTCGGGACCAAAGTGGCTTTCCTTCGATGCCATTGACCACGCGAGTAATTCCCTCTTTCAAGTGCGGGACATTAAAGTTGATTAAAAAACCGAGGCGCAATGGAATGAGCCTGACATAATTATTGGTGATTTTCTTGAAAAGCGGCGTTACCGCTTCGACAGATTTCAATTCAACCAGAACGAGATTTTCCACAACTAAATCGGCGCGAAAACCTACGTCGAGTTTATGTCCTTCATAAAAAACTGGAATCGGTTTCTGCACTTCCACTCGCAGACCACACTTCCCCAATTCAATCACCATCGCTGCTTCATAAACAGACTCCAGCAAGCCCGGCCCCAAAACCGTGTGGACATGAAATGCTGCGTCGAGCACTTGCTTTCCGACGTTTTCCTCATTCATCGTCTGCCTTCGCTTGCTTCGCCTCTTCGCGGGACACTTCCTGAACTTCCGCATCCTCAAGAGCAATTGAACGCTTGATGAAAATGTAAGAAATAATCCAGACGAACGGAAAGAACGCGATGCCGAGAATAAACCACGTCAGCGTGAAGCCAAAAATGCGCGTCGCCATCGCCTCAGGAAAAAAATAATTTACCAATGGCAAACCCAACAGCACGATCATGAAAGTGACGGCGCAGGCAACGGAAAGTTTTAACTGCCGCCGCATCAGCGTGTGCAGAAAACTTTCACTGTGGATGTCCAACTTCTCGGGTAATGAATTTTTCATGGAGTTGGAGTGGTGTAGCAAAGCAACAAACCAGGAGCAATCATTGTCTCTGCAAATGCCGCAAATTATTTCATCGCGCGCTTCAAGGCATTCACGCGCTTTGCATCGACGGGGTTTTCCAATTTCCCATTTCGTTTGAGCGAACTGCCGACGATCACGCCATCAATCATCGGCAAAAAAGTTTGCACGTTTTTAACCGTGATGCCGCTGCCGATTAATATTTTTGCCTTTGGGCAAGCGTTGCGAACCCGACGCACATCCTCCAAATCGGTTGCCATTCCCGTTCCGCTTCCAGAAACGATCAGCGCATCCGCCAGCCCGCGTTCCATCGTATCTCTCGCGGAATCTTCGATTGTCCAATTGCCCATCGGCACGGCGTGCTTCACATGAACATCGGCGAAAATTTGCGCGTCCGGACAGAGATTTTTCTTCAGACGCAAAGTTTCATAAGCGTTGCCTTCAATTAAACCCTGGTCGGTCAGCATCGCGCCGGTGTGGACGTTGATACGCACAAAACTCCCTCCACACGAAGCCACCAATGCGAGGGCAGCGTGAGCGTCGTTGCGCAGAACATTGAAGCCAATCGGGATTTTCACGGCGTCACGAACCGCGCGACCGGCCACCGCCATGCTGGCGATCGTTTCTGGGGCGACAGAATTTTTTGTGAAAGGAACGTCGCCAAAATTCTCGATGAAGATCGCGTCGGCCCCGCCCTGCTCATAAGCGCGTGCGTCAGCGACCGCCGAACGAATGAGGCTGGTCAAATTCTCTTTGCTTCGGGGCGAACCGGGCAGGGGAGCAAGATGAACGACTCCAACGAGAATTTTGTTTTTTGAGAAAAGGGAACTCATGGCGCGATGTTTACTGCCGCGAATAATTTTCGCCAGCATCAAAGTGCCGCCCACATTCTGCCAGCCATTTCTTTGGGCTTCGCTTGCGATCGCGGCCCTGAAGCCACCCGCACCTGCGCGCAAGGCGCGGGCGCCGCGTGGTAGCGCAAAACCGCTACTTTGCGCGCGACGTGGCTGTGGCGGCGATTCGCCATCTCTACCTTAAAACGTGGGAAGACCTTCGGGCGGAACGCTAAATCATTTTAAATCCAGCCATCGTTTCCATTGACGATTTAGGATTTCCAATTTACCCACTCTCTGCGAATTCGATTACTGTCGTAAAAACGCAAATTATAAATTGATGAAAGACATTGTTCCACCACCGCCCGCGATTATTCGCAACGACGTTGCTGCCATCAAAGGATTGTTCGACAAAAACGTTGTTCCCAGTTACGCGAGGTTTGAAATTGCCCTGAGTCATGGAGAGGGGAGTTGGGTCTGGGATATTACCGGAAAGCGCTATCTCGATTTCGGCGGCGGCATCGCGGTGTCGTCACTCGGCCATGCGCATCCAGCCATCACGGAAGCGCTCATCGAGCAATCAAAGAAGCTCGTTCATACTTCCAATCTTTATTTTCATGAACCGCAAGGGCGACTTGCCGAAAAACTCGTGAATGAAATTGGCCATGGAAAAATATTCTTCTCCAACAGCGGCGGCGAAGCCAACGAAGGGCTGTTCAAGCTCGCGCGAAAATTTGGCCATGATGAAGGCCGCTTTGAAATACTCACCGCGCAAAATTCTTTTCACGGCCGCACTCTGGCCGGAATTTCCGCCACCGGTCAGGACAAAGTAAAAAAAGGTTTTGAGCCGATGGTGCCCGGTTTTCGCCACGTTCTATTCAACGATTTAGATGCGATGCGAAATGCGATTTCGCCCGCCACCGTTGCCATCATGATCGAATGCGTGCAAGGCGAAGGCGGAATTACTTCGGCCACGCCAGAATATCTGCTCGGCCTGCGAAAACTCTGCGATGAGAAAAAACTTCTACTCCTGCTCGACAGCGTGCAGGACGGCCATTTTCGAACGGGAAGATGCCAGGCGTTTCAGAGAATTTTGGAAAGTGCTGCCGACTTTCAGTCGGCAGATGGCGACGGGGAACAGAACTGCCGACTGAAAGTCGGCAGCACTTTTTTGCCCGACGGAATTTCAATGGCCAAATCGCTCGGCGCTGGATTTCCCATCGGTGCATTTTGGGTGCGACAACCGTTCGCCGATTTGTTGAGCGCAGGTTCGCACGGCTCGACTTACGGCGGTGGACCGCTTGCGTGTGCTGTTGCGCTAAAAGTTTTTGAAGTGATTGAACGCGAAAAACTCGCCGATAATGCGCGCTCGACGGGTGAGCTTTTGAAGTGCGAATTATTGCGGCTTGCAAAAAAGTTTCCACAAATAATCAAAACGGCGCGCGGGCTTGGATTAATAATTGGACTTGAGCTTGCTGAAAAAATTCCGGCATTTTCCGGAAACGAAAAATCTCAAGCCATTCAATTTGTGAACCGGTTGCACGAAGCTGGAATGCTTGCGATTCCTTCGGGCACACAAGTGATTCGTTTCTTGCCGCCGCTGAATTTGCGCCGCGAAGAAGCGGAGCACGGAATTGTAATCATCGAGTCTGTCGTAAGGAGTTTGAATAGTTAGGAATTGCCAGCCGTCGTCATGAAGTTGCTCGGCAAGCAGCTTGGAAAGTAGACACAACAAATTCTTCGCGACGAATCTTAGCGGGAATTAGTTTCGTGAAATGAACAATCAATTTTCTTCACCTTGTTGTGCTAGATGTGGAAGAGGATGCTCTTTCTTTTCATTGTTTCTATGGTTGTTCATCACCCTTTG
>JBKJOA010000355.1:0-3253 GCA_046593365.1 Limisphaerales bacterium | reverse complement strand
TGAAGTTTACGCTCCGTGCCATGAAAACTTTTCCGTCGGCTCAAAGGTTACCTTACGTAATATGCTAAACCTTCGCAGTCCCTTTGAAAAACTCGCGGGTTGTTATCATTTGGCCCGATTCATCGACAAAATCCGCCTGCACCTCGCGGGAGAATTGCCAGAGGATTATCAATTGCCGCTTTTTCACCAACGCGGCTTAGACGGCTTTTTCATGAATCATTTTGGCCTGACCCGGGATGAACTTCTGGCTGCGGTCATGAATTCCAAAAACGACGCCGAAGTGGTGGCGTGGTTCGAGCCGCGCATCGGAAGCGACGATCATAAGAAAGAAAACTGGAATGAGTTTTCCGTGAATCTGGGCAAACCGGGTCACCCCATGCACGAAACGCTGGCATGGGCGAAAAAGAAATACAATTCGCAGTGCGATGATCCGAGCATTGACAGCGTCTTCAAATCCATCGAATGGGACGAGGGACAAATTCCGAGATGATTCGGACGCATTACGCAGAAGCTATTTCAAAATTTCAAACTGGAATCAAATCAGAATGTCGGATAGTAAGCCATCATAACTGATTAGGCCAACGATCCGGTATAACCAAACCCTCACCCCCTCTCTCTTTCCAAAAGGGAGAAGGTCAGGCTGATGGGTTACACTCTGACTGCATCGTCACGGCTAAGAGCTTGTTTGAAAACACATTTGGGCTTCAACCCGGCGGCGTTCGGAGTTCCGCCTTCAGGCGGTGTCCGCGCTCTGCCGCCTGAAGGCGGAACTCCAAACCGGGGTTTTCAAACAGGCTCTAAGGCTTTGTTTTTTCTACCACGCCCGACCTTTTCCAAACAAGCTCGTCCGGCCAGTGGTTTGTTTGCAGAAAGGAGAGCGGGGCGGGTTTCCCTCGGGCGTAAACTTCCAAAAAAGCGAGGCTGTAGGCGTTGATAATTTTGTAGGTTGTTTCCATAGAAGTAAACTCAAACGGCTCCTTGGTCTCGCGTCGTTTGCCCGGCCCGACACCGTCGCCGTGATTCTTATCGATCTTGAACATGTCGGTGAACGAGTAGTGCCCGCCGTTTTTCATCTCCAACAGGAAGGAGGGCCCGACGTGCCTACTGTGAAGTGAGCGAACCAAGGCATTGCCGGTCCCTCCAATCGTTGTGTCCTCGGTGCCAAGCATCCAGAGCGTTGGAATCGTCAAATTGGTATGAGTCGGCGGCGCGCCGGACATCGCAATGACCGATTTGAAACGCGGATCGCTATCGGCAACCCGAACCGACGTCATCGAACCGAACGACATGCCAGAGGCACAGACGGTGCTGAGGTCGAGCTTGCCTTTGAAGCGACTGTCCGCGCCCTGGTTCCAAAGGGTCATTTGGTCAAGCAGGAAGCTCATGTCCTTGGGTCGGTCGGCAGCAGAATTAAGTCGCCCCTTGTTGTCGTAAGGAATCATCTTGCCCTTGATGATCGTCATCGAAGCGTTGCCAGTGTGATCAGCGGAGATGATGACGTAGCCGTGGCTGGCAAGGAAGTCGCACCAAAAAGTATTCTGATGCCGGTTGCCACCATTGCCGTGGGAAAAAACGATCAGCGGGAATTTGCCGTCGCGCACTTGTGCATCGCGGATCGCGTGATTCCAGAACATTTTATCCACTTCCGCGATGGGCATTCTGTAAGCCTTTTGCACGAAAGCCTCTACTTCCGGCGTGACACCGCTCGAAAGGAAATCCGAGTATTTATTTTTCGGAAGACTGCGGGCGGCGTCGGTGGCAGGATACCAAATTTCGGTGACCAGCGTGCGCGGTTCTTGGGTCAGGGCGTCAGTGCGACTGCGGTCAATCAGGACGGTGGTAATGACCCCGACCGGCAACGGGCCGAGGGGAGACAGAAAGTCAGTTGGGGCGGCGGCTCGGCCTGACAAAGTAAACGTCAACGTCAGACAAAAGGCCCCGGACAGGATGGTGCGGTGGTTCATAGCGTGCCGTTTCAATAGGAGATGGGTGAAGGGCTGTCAAGTTGCCCGTGAAAATTCTTGAGGCATTATGATTGGCGATCACAGCAGGGCGATGTAAGGTCTTGCATGTTCTCCGATGACCGCTTCGATTTATCGACTCGGCTGGCTGCTGTTAGCATGACGTCATTGGAAACCATTTCGTGCAAAGGACATCGCTTATGAAACTGAGCAAATTGACGACGAGTATTTCGGCCGGCCTGATAAGCCTGACAATCATAATGGGGACGGTCGAAGCCCGGGAGAAAAAAGTGCCGATTGGCGCCACAGCCAAAAAATTCATCTTTACAGATATTCGTTATCTGCCGCGAACGCTCGATGACTTCGGCCAGCCAAAAGCTTTCGTGATGGTATTCACCACGACCGGTTGCCCTTTGGTGCAACGCTATTTGCCGCGCCTGAAAGAACTCTCAGAGCAATACAGCGACAAGGGCGTTCAAGTCATTGCCGTGAATGTTGGCGCGGACGATTCGATCAAGGAAATCGCTTATCAAGCGATTGAACATGGCGTCGCGTTTCCTTTTGTGAAGGACCTGGATGGCGAATGCGCGCGCGCTTTAGGCGTCACGCGGACACCGGAAGTCGTCGTGCTCGATGCCGCGCGCAAGATTCGCTATCGCGGTCGCATCAACAATCAATATCGGCTGGGTGGCGTGAAGCCGTCTGTCGATCGCGAAGATTTGAAAGAAGCCATCGAAGACGTGCTGGACGGTCGCAAGGTTAAGGTGAAGGAAACTGCGGTGGATGGTTGCGCCATTACGTTTCCCGAAGTTCGCCCGACGAACAAATCTCTTACCTACGCCAAAGACATTGCGCCGCTGCTCAACAAGCATTGCGTGGAGTGTCATCGACCGGGAACGGAAGCGCCGTTTGTGCTGACCTCTTACGAAAAAGCCGCCGCCAGGGCCAAGGCCATCGCGGAAGTCGTCGATGAACAACGCATGCCCCCGTGGTTTGCGCATCCCGGCTTCGGAAAATTTATCAACCAACGTTCCCTCACCGAGGAAGAGCGCGACACCATTGTGCAATGGGCGCGCGGCGCCAAGGCGCCTGGTGATCTCGCGCAAGCGCCCAAACCGCCGGATTTTCCTGGCAGCAAATGGTTGATTGGCGAACCGGACTTGATCATCACCGCCGCGAAACCGGAAAAGCTGCCAGCCACGGGCTACATCAACTACCGTTACGTCATTCTGCCCTACGTCTTTCCTTATGATACATGGGTGCAAGGAGTCCAAATCATGCCCAGCAACCCC
>JBKJOA010000239.1:0-10561 GCA_046593365.1 Limisphaerales bacterium | reverse complement strand
ATCAATATCCGTCGCACGCGCACATCGATTTGCTGCCGCGCGCCCAAGGTCGTGGTCTAGGCGTGGATATGATGCAGACCTTGCTCGCCGCTCTCGCCGCCAAAGGCTCGCCCGGTTGCCATCTGGGACTTGGCGAAGACAACGCGCGCGCTGAAAAATTTTATCGGAAACTCGGCTTTACGGAACTCGCCCGGAACAAAGGTGTGCTTTATCTCGGCTACCGCTTGCGAAAGTAAATCTTAATCTTGATTTGGAGCTGTCACCGAATTTCGCGGACAGCCTTCGAGATTCGCTCGACAATTCTCCCGACGCGCCGCCAATAATTCGTTTGTGAAACCCAATCGTATCTTCATCGGCATCGACGGGGGTGGCACCCACAGTTACGGTGTCGCTGTGGATGCTGCTGGCCGAGTGTTGGCTACAGCCCAATCAGCCTCGCTAAATTTTCACGGTGGCGGACTGACTCGCGCCCGGCAAAACCTCAAGGATCTCATTCAAACCCTCGATCGCCAACTCCCAAGCGGCAGTCATGTGGACAATTTTGCCATTGGCAGTGCCGCGCTTTTCATTGATTCAAGCGAGACCGAAAAAAAACAGTTTTGCGGTGACATTTTGCCTCTCACACGCACCAGACTGGTTGGCGATTGCCTGACAGCTTATCACGGTGCCTGCCTCGGCGAACCCGGTGTTCTTGTTATTTCTGGCACGGGCTCAATTATTTTAGTGCGAAATGAAGCGGGAGTTTTTTTGCAAGGTGGTGGTTGGGGTCACATTTTGGGCGATGCCGGAAGCGCATGGTGGATTGCTCTCGAATCAACCAAAGCCGCCATCGCGGATGTCGAAGGACTTGGCCCGAAAACCATGCTGGCCTCGCACATTTGCCAGTTTTACGGGGTAAAAAAGTTAAGCCAAATCATTCCGATTGTTTACGACGCTGAATACTCCAAAGACAAGTTCGCCGCCCTTGGCGGTTTCCTCGCTGAGCATGCTTCGGAAGATGAGGTGTTTCAGGAAATTTGTCGTCGCGGCGGAAGTGAGTTAGCCGCACAAGCACTTGCAGCAGTGAAGCGCGCGAACTTGCAACTCAATCCATTGCCGCTTTATCTGGCTGGCGGCGTGCTCGAGAAAAATATTTTGGTCCGCGCCAGCCTCGTCGCAGAAATAAGCAGCAAACAAAGCGTAAAAATCCTCCCTCCCTTGCTGCCCGCACTGTTGGGAGCCACCGTATTCGCGCTGCAAGATGGCGGCGTCGCAATAACACCGAAATTGCTCGAAACATTGCGCGCATCGCACAACGAGCTTGCAGCCAAAAATACCTTCACCAAATCATGAGTGCCTTCGATAGATACGCCACCACCGTGCGGCAACAATTTGAAGCGGTCTTCTCCACACAACGCAGCGCCATTGAGCAAGCCGCTACGTGGCTGGGCGAAGCACTGGCCAAAGACCGTGGCCTCTACGCTTTTGGAACAGGCCATTCGCACATGTTGGCGGAAGAAATTTTCTACCGTGCCGGTGGCCTCGCGCACGCCGTGCCGATGCTTGATTCAAAGTTGATGCTTCACGAAAACGCCAGCAAATCCACCGAGGTCGAGCGTTGCGAAGGTTATGCAGAGCGCCTGCTGGAAAAATATCCCGTCACTGCGGGAGACGTTCTTATAGTCGCTTCAAACTCCGGGCGTAATGCTGTGCCAATCGAACTTGCGCTCGCCGCACGCTCTCGTGGATTAAAAACGGTTGCCATCACGAACTTCGCTCATGCGCGCGATTGGCCCTCGCGACATTCATCGGGTAAAAATCTCGCCGACGTTTCCAATCTGGCGATTGACAACTGCGGCATCTCTGGCGACGCGTGCCTGGAAATAAGCGGACTGCCTGCGCGAGTCGGCCCAACCTCTACGATAACCGGCGCGTTCATCGTGAATTTGATTGTCGCGCAAGGAATCGAGAATGCAATTGCGCTCGGTACAACTCCTGATATTTACGTCAGCAGCAACAGCAGCGGCGACACTCAAAACGAACGCCTGCTGGAAAAATATCGTAGCCGGATTCGCCACCTGTGATCTGACGGCTTCATTCTTTTCCATCCGCAACTCTTGTCTCTCCCGACTTCTGTTTTTCGAGAAGCATTGTGAGTTTTTTCGTGTTCCCAAAGAGAGAAATCGAACCGCATCGGTCACACATGAATGCTTGCGTCTCAATGTTGCTGGCTTGCAGTGTCCAAAATTTCGTTTTTCGCGGTAGAAAATAATTCAACCCGGTGCTGCGAAAAACCCCTTCCACCAATTCACCAAGGTGACACAAGGGACAAAGTTTTTTCACGTTCTCGAGATCTTTCTCGCTGTGATAGACGTCCATGACAGCATCGAGATCCTGACGCCAAAAACGGGTGGAGTCGCCCACTTTTCGATACGTGATTTTCCCTTCGCGCATCCAACGAAACAGGGTTGGCTCGCCCACATCAAGAAACTCAGCGGCCTCTTTGATCGAATACCAGTGTGGTTTATTACTTTCGGAAACCGGATCTGCGCTCATAAATTCCTAAAGTTAATAAAACATTTTCCGATAAATTGCAAGTTTATGATTGCTTAAACTAAATAATAATAGTAAAAGATAGTCTATGAGAGCTGAATACCAGTCAGCAGGATTAAGTCTCGCCGGGATTCTCCAACGTCCATCATCAAACCAAAGGAAGCATCATGACACCACACGCCGATCCCAATTCCATTCCGCTGCCATCGTCTGATTCTGCACAAAAGCCGGGCGAACGATTCCATTGGCTGCGCTATGTTCTGGCGCGCAATCCCTTTTACATTTTGAGTGCGGCATTGTTGCTCTACAGTATGCGTCGCCTCTCATTCGACTCGCGAATTTTCCCGGACGAAATCTCTCAACTATTGTTTAACTTTTCTTCCTTTCACCTCTACGAAGTATTGCTCGTTGCCACCGCAATTTTCCTCGCACGTCGCGAAATCTGGTATGAATCAGGACTCCTGATCGGCCTGGAAAATTTATTTATTTTTGTTCCTTTCATTCTGGTCAGCCAGGCGCTGATGGTCGAAGGGCACATCGCTACTGTTTTTTGCGTATGTGGATGTGCAATGGTGATCACACGAATGACTTCTCTCAGGCGATTCGTCACATCGCTCAACCTGCCAGCAAGACTCCTCGCGTTTGGGGCAATTTTGCTGGCGATCAATCTTGCGCTGCCAATCGTGACGCGCCTGTTGCACAAAAATTCCAACTTGGACATCTGGGATTCCCGCCGAGGGATTCTCGACAACTTTGAATGGTTTGCCATCGCGCCATTGGCTGTGCTGCTCGTCTATTTTCTGCCAATTAGCCCCAGCATCTCAACCAATGCGCGGACGAAAATCGCCTTTTTTACTGGGCGCTATTTTCCCCTGCTTACCTTCACTCTCTGGGTTGCCGGAACCGTCGCCCATCTTTACTGCATCGGTTACGTCTATGGATCGGCGTGGCGGGTTTCACTCCTGCTCCCTTCACTCTGGGTCGCAGCTTGGATTTTGTGGAAGCGCCGTTTTGCTTTTGTTTTTCCATCTGAAGATCTCCGCGCGTTAACAGAAAAATGGCTCCTCTGTTTACCTGTTATTATTCTTGCCGTGGCCATGCTTGAGCGCGACTGGAAAATCTGTTTTTCACTCTCAGTCATGAATCTGCTTGCCTACGCCGCCCTCACCGCGAGAAATCGTTCTGACCAATGGGCTTTCCATTTGCTGCTTGTTTCCACTGCACTCGTGGTTGCATCTGTTCCACAAACTTGGGTGCAGATGTTTAATGCGGAGATTTCCCGTCGGCAACTCGTCTCTATCGGTTTCTTTGGATATCTGCTCGTGCTCGCAGTGTTCTCGCGCCATCCAAAAGCAGGAATTTTCGGCGCTTTGATTGCTCCGGTTTTTGTCCAAACTCTTTTCTCAAACATCATTCACGGCCAAGCACATTTCCTCGCGCAAATCGCCATTGTGTTTGTGCTCGTCCACAGCCTGCGATGGAACGACTGCGAACATGCGGGGGCAAATATCGTGCGAAATATGGCGGTGTTTTTCTGGATCGCTCAATCTTTTTGGTGGCTTAGTGATGATCCGGCTAACGCTGGGCTGACCACATTCATTTTGGCTCTCTTGCTGATTGCTGTGTATTTCGTTGCTCGTTTCGTTTCTGGCTTTTGGGGACCGCGGATCTTGCCATATTCCGCAATTGCAGTGGCCGGATTGACCCCTCTCCATAACGGTTCGCAATTTATTCGGCACGCTCCGGCTGGAATTCTTTTCCTTATCATCAGCTTTGGATTATTTGCCATCGGAACATGGGCGGCTCTGAGAAAAACACGCCATAATTCAGAGAAACAATTTTCCACTAGCGATGTTGAACCCGATACAACCGTATGAATACGATCCACTCGCCCTCGCAAATAAATATTGTCCCTTCGCCCGGAGACGAAAGAGATTTGCTTGTGGCCGCAAATGGTTCTCCGGCACATTCCCCTCGCCTGTGGTCAAATCAACAAATGCATTCTTCGACTTTATCTCCGCGAGAAGTTTATCAAAAAATATCGACGAGCATCGAATCGGTGATGAAAGGGCAGGCCCTATCCATTCGCCGGCTGCTGGCCGCGCTGGCGAGCGGTGGACATGTTTTATTGGAAGATTATCCTGGCACCGGCAAAACGACCTTGGCCAAGGTGTTGGCGAGGTCCATTCACGCCAGTTTCAAGCGCATTCAGTTCACACCTGATTTGTTGCCTTCAGATATTTTGGGCGTCTCGGTTTTTAATCAGCGCGATCAAAATTTTAGTTTTCACGAAGGCCCGGTGTTCACCAACATTTTGCTCGCCGACGAAATCAACCGCGCCTCGCCTCGAACCCAGTCCGCACTGCTCGAAGCGATGGGTGAAAACCAGGTCAGCGTCGAAGGCGAACGCCGCCAGCTCGCCGATTTGTTTTTCGTGATTGCGACGCAAAATCCGATTGAGTTTCGCGGCACCTATCCATTGCCCGAAGCGCAAATGGATCGTTTCGCGCTTCAGTTCGATCTCGGTTACGTCAGCCTCGAACATGAAGTTGCTGTGCTCAGCTCGCATCAAACCAATCACCTCGTCGAAAGCGTGCCACCCTGTGTGACCCTGGAAGATGTCGTGCGACTGCGGGAAGGCGCGCAGGCCATTCGCATTAGCGAAGAACTGAAGCATTACGTGGTGAAACTGGTCGCAGCCACTCGTTCCGCTCCGGGCATTCAACTGGGTGCCAGCCCACGCGCCTCGATTGCGCTGATGAAAGTTGCGCAGGCTCTCGCGTTGTTTGACAACCAGGAATTCGTCAGCCCGGAACACATCCACGAAATTGCCGTCTCGGTCATCGCGCATCGGATTGTACTCGAACCGCAGGCAAAATTTTCCGGAGCCACTTCACGAAATGCCGTTGAAGAAATTTTGAAACGCGTGCCCGTTCCTGTTTAACCCGCAACTCAGCGCCGTATGTTTAAGCGCTATTTGTATCTCAATTACCGGGCCTTCTCTGCGCTTAAATTCTGGCTCCGGCGGCGCGTCACGGTCGCTGGTTGGATTATGCTTGGGGCCACCCTCGCCTCGGCCGCTCTTGGTGCCGATACCAACGCCTCGCTCGCTTACCAAACATTCACCTTTCTGTTTTTGCTGATTTTATCCAGCGCTTTCCTCGCTCGCTGGAGCGGCTGTAAAACAATTTCCGCGAAACGAATTCTTCCAAAATTTGGTTCCGCCGGAGAATCTTTTTCGTACTCACTCGTTCTGCGGAACCATTCGCGTCGCGTGCAAAAATCGTTGAACGTGATCGAGGTAATGACCGATCCAAGACCCACGTTCAAAGAATTCGCCAGCACGCCAGAACCGGGCGAAGAAAAGCGCAACTGGCTTGATCGGACTTACAATTACTATCGCTGGAACTGGCTCATCTCGCAAAACGTCCGCGCTCATGGTGAAGAACACGCGCTGCCTGATTTACCGGCTGGAACAGAACAAAATTTCCGAACAACGCTAATGCCGTTGCGCCGCGGCATGCTGCGTTTTTCGGGCGTAGCCGTTACCGCTCCAGACCCATTTGGTCTTTTCCGCTCATTGCGAAAAATTTCAGTGGCACAATCTCTTTTGATTTTACCGAAACGTTATCCCATGTCGGCGTTTGAATTGCCCGGGACAACTAAATATCAACAAGGCGGCGTGTCCATGGCCGCTTCCATTGGCGAATCAGAGGAATTTGTTTCGCTGCGGGAATACCGTCCCGGCGATCCACTCCGCCGCATTCATTGGAAAAGTTTTGCAAAAATTGGGAAACCGATCGTTAAAGAATTCCAGGACGAATTCTTTGTTCGCCACGCTTTGATTTTGGACACGTTCAGCCCGCTGGCCTCCAGTGAAATTTTCGAAGTAGCTGTTTCCGTCGCGGCGTCGCTCGCTTACACAATCCAGAATCAAGATTCGTTGCTGGATTTGATGTTTGTTGGTCCGCAAGCCTATTGTTTTACCACAGGACGCGGGGTCGCTCATATCGAACAAATGTTGGAAATACTCGCGTCGGTGCAGGTTTGTCGTGAAAAAAGTTTCAAATCGCTCGAACTTCTGGTTCTCGAACACGCGAGGCAGATCAGTGGTTGCCTCTGTGTTTTTCTTGAGTGGGATGACACGCGAAAAAACTTTGTAAAACTGCTTAAAACACAGGGCACACCGCTTCTGGTTTTTGTCGTCACGAAAAGAAAAGTCGCGCTTGATCTTGGCCCCATGGCGGATCAGCCGGAAAAATTTCACGTCCTTCCCATCGGACAAATTCGGGAGAAATTGGCGATGTTATGAAGACGCCTCGGTTCTTACTTGGAGCGGCGCTCTGTTTTTGGGGCTGGCAAACCGGACTGCTGATCTGGTCGGTGCCGATGGCCGTTATTTTGGAGGCGTCCCTGATGATCCCAACTCGATGGGAATTTTCCCTAGCTGACCTGAAACGGATTTGGAATCTATGCGCGGTGCTTTTCTTCGGCGCTACCGTGATTCTTTACTCATCGGAAGAGGCACGCGATGTGGCGCTGAAGTTTGTGCAATGGCTGCCGTTCTCTTTCTATCCGATCATACTCGCGCAGATCTACGGCAGTGCGGAAAAACTTCCACTCACCGTTTTCTCTTGGTTCTTGCGACGATCCCCCGAACGCCCGCTCGCAAAAAAAACGATCAACATTTCTTTTCTCTATTTTGGGATTTGCCTCCTGGCTGCCAGTGCGACCAACCCAGACAACCAAAACAGCTCTTTTTTTTACCGCGGCATGGCCTTGCTGGTTGGGTTGGCACTCCTGACGAATCGTCCCAGACGTTTGCCGCAACCTGTCTGGATTCTGTTGATCGTTGGAGTGGCGATGGCGGGTCAGGTCGGACATCAACAACTGCACACGTTGCACGCGGAACTCGAAAGCGGGTTGGCCCGGTGGTTTGTCCGATTCTTCCACCGACAACCGAACATCAACGAGAGCCGCACCTCAATTGGAAAAATTGGCCGTATCCAACTTTCCCGAGAAATTGTTTTACGCGTTAAGCCGGAATCGAGCGGTGGACCACCTGGCCTTTTGCGCGACGCGAGCTACGATGTTTACAAGAATGGCGTGTGGCGCAGCAGTCAGATCGAATTCGGACGCGTGTTTGTCGAAACCAATGACGTCGCCCTTCTCCAACCGCCACACAAGCTGAATTCCGCAGTGCAAATCGCAGGCTATCTTCACAGTGGACGCGGCCAACTGGCCCTCCCGCACGGCGCGTATGAACTGAGCAATCTCCCTGTCGTGCTCTATACCAACCGGCTCGGCTTGGCGAAAGTTGAGGAAGGTCCCGGACTGCTAAACATGGTTGCCAAATACGGACAAGGGCCGTCGTGTGATTCACTTCCAAGCGATGCGGACCTGTATATGGGACCAAAAGAAAAACCGACGATTGCCGAAGTGGCACGCTCGTTGAATCTCGAGGCAAAATCAGAGCGCGAAAAGATTGAGGCGATCCGCCGGTTTTTTCAGGACGGATTTTCTTATTCGCTCGAAATCACCCGCAAGCATATCGACCCTTCCGGCCAGAAAACTCCGCTGGGTCAATTTCTTACCGTCGCACGCTCTGGACATTGTGAGTACTTCGCGAGCGCAACCGTGTTGTTGCTGAGGGAGGCAAAAATCCCGGCGCGTTACGCCACCGGCTACGCTGTGGATGATTCACAACGAAAGGGAAAAACCTATCTCGTTCGCGAACGGGATGCTCATGCGTGGGCACTGGTTTACCGGGAGGACAAAAGAATGTGGGAAGAACTGGACACGACTCCCGCGTCAATCGAGCGCACAGGAAAAGTTGCAGCTTCCGCGTTGGAACCCATTTCGGATTTCTTCTCGAACTTAAAGTTCCAATTCTCAAAATGGCGCTGGAGCAAAACCAGTTACACCGCCTACTTGAAATGGCTGCTCGTTCCCCTGATCGGATTTTTGGTGTGGAGAATTCTTTCCAACCAACGTCGGCAACAGAAAGTTTCGCAAGAAGCTCCGAGCGAACCGGCTTGGCCAGGAATGGATTCCGAGGTTTATCTGTTGGAAATTAAGTTAACTGCTGCGGGGCTGGGCCGGGGTGAGAACGAACCGTTGCGCGATTGGCAAAAACGTCTTTCATCGACTGGAGCAAAAAATCTCGAAGGCATTTTCGACCTCCACCGCCGGTTGCGTTTTGATCCGCGCGGCGTCACGAACGAGGATCGTCAAGTTCTCACAACCAAAGTAAAGCATTGGCTTGATGCGTTCGAATCGAATCGGCAGAACTTCCATCCGCCCATTCAAGCCTCAGAGTAGCGAACCTGTTTTGCGACGATGAAAGGTTCGGTCGCGTCCGATCTTCGCGGTCGGCTCATCCAGATATTTTCGAAGCCATGAGAATAGTGACTTCCGACGCAGCGCGCGTGATGAAACCATTCACCCGATCCAGCCAATAAACTATTCTCAGTAATATCAATTTGCACAGGAACACAATTCCAGGGTGGATGCCAAATGCGGAAGAAACGGTTCACTCCATCGCGATGAGTAAACGCGGTGTAACGTTCAAGCAAAAATTCGTCGAGCGTTTCCCTCAATGTCGGCTGAAACGCAGCGGGTTTACTTGCTTTGGAATGATAACTCAGAACTCCTCTCCCGCTTACGACCGTGCCGGTGATTCTGCCGTCTTCAAACTCATGTTCGTAGTTCAATTTCCCGCGTCGATACGGCAGACCATAAAGCATCGGCCCAAGACGCAGGCTGATTTCGTTAGGCAAATACTCCGCGAGAAAGAAAATTCCCGGCTCGCCAGCATGACGCACGTACGTTCTAACGTTTAACAATTCATGGGTGGCAACTGGTTTCATTAGCCACTCGGAAATTTTTCCGCCGACTCGCGGCCTCATTTTCTCCATGTGGAATGCAACGAGGCTGACATAAGCTTTGCCGTGACGCAGATCGAGTTCGAACGGAACTTCAGGTTGAAGAATTTTGGCGTCGGTTTCGAAATGAATAAACACAACCCGCTTCCAGTGGCTGAACAAAAATGGTTCGCCGTTTAAACTCAGGAGCAGTTCGCGCGCATTGGAACTTGGAGCGTTCCCAAGATCCGGCGCAAATCCGCTGGGCGAATGAGTCATTCATTCCTCCTTTTTTTTGATTAAATCTTCAGCCGCATCACGAAATAGTTCGTAGCGAAATTGGAATCCGGATTCAACCAGGCGTCGTGGAATAACTCTGCGGCTTTTGATGATCAACTCGGTTTCTGTGCGCAAAAAAAATGTGCCGATTTCCAACATCCATTTTGTGGCGGGTAAACCGAATGGCATTCGACCCAGTTCGCGGAACAACCTCATCATTTCCGCATTCGGCAACGGATTCGGCGCACAAACATTCACCGCCTCAGTGAGTTGTTCGTGAGAAATAATCCACTCGACAGCACGACAGAAATCTTCCTCGTGAATCCACGAAACAAACTGTTTTCCGCTGCCTTGTTTTCCGCCGAGACCAAATCGCGTGAGTCGGCGCAATACCGGAAACACACTGTTCTGTCCGAAGCCAAGAACCATCGAAGTCCGCAGTGCAACTTTGCGCGTTCGCGGCGTGATCGCTTCGTTCAACGCGCGTTCCCATGCTTGGGCAACTTCAACCGAGAACTCATCCTTCGCATCTTTTGCCGAATCCATTTCGCGACTGGATTCATCATGCGGTTCGCCAAACGTATGTTTGTAAACTGTGGCCGTGCTGGAATTGAGCCAGACGCGCGGTGGATTCTCGCAATGCGAAATTGCTTCACCAACAATGCGCGTTGAGTTCACGCGCGACTCCATGATCTCACGGCGATTCTTCGCATTATAACGACAATCCACGGAGCGCCCGGTAAGATTCACCACCGCCGTTGCGCCATCCAATTCGCGAACCCAATCGCCCAAAGTGCGCGCATCCCAGCCGACTTCTCGCACGCCATCCATCCGCGATTTCGGCGAGCGAGTGAGAATGACAACTTCCCAACCGAGCGCGCCAAAAT
>JBKJOA010000526.1:0-6646 GCA_046593365.1 Limisphaerales bacterium | reverse complement strand
CCAAGGGGCACCAAGGAGCAAAAGTAAAGTCATTGGAATCAACGTTATCTGTGAGATTTTCATAATGGTATTGGCGCAGCAGATTTATTTAAAGCCCCGTTCTTGAGAGCCTACCTGACCAGAAGCAAAGTTAAATGCAAGTCATAACGTTGTGTATATCATTTTTGCCCCGTTCTAGAAGTGCGGCGTAATTTTGATCGTCAACTTGCTGAATTTTTAAGAAAAAAAGAGGCGATCTCTCTTATACAGACTTTTCCAGGAAAGCCAGCGTGAGCGACAATGACAACTTCAACGCTTCAATTGATTTGTTTCGGCAACCACTCCCGACTCGATGTAAGCTATCAAATCCAGAATTTCATCTTGGGTCAGTGTGTTCAATAAACCTTCCGGCATAGGTGAAAGCTGAGACGCTGCCCTCTTCACAATATCGGTCTTTGAGATTTCCACCTGTTCTTTGGTCAAGGCATTCGCCATCACCACCACCTTTGTCAGGGTTTCTTCGACCAGAAGCCCGGTGATCTCGCCCCCGTCGCGTTTGGTAATGGTGAAGTTACGATATTGATCGGAAACGACTTTGGACGGCAGAAGGATGGAATCGAGCAAGTCGCGACGACTGAACCGGCTGGCGGCGGCGGTGATGTCTGGACCGACCGAACCGCCGTCGTTGCCGAAACGATGACAAGTCTGGCATTGCGCTGCGACAAAAGCTGCTTTGCCTTTTGTCATGGAACGGTTCTGGCCGACTTGATCCAGAAGAGGCAGCAGATCATTCATCGTCCACTCTTTCACAAAGGGCCGCTGGGCGTCCACCGGCGCGGATTTGACTGGTTTGGTTTCCAACAGCGTGGCGAGAGCCTTCCGTTCCGGCTCCGGTAGAGCCGCCACGGCTTCCTGCTTTATCTTCATTAGAAATTTCGAGAAGCTGTTGCCGCCGGTGTATTCCTGCTGTGCGCGATTGAACCAGTTGAAATAAGTTTCTCGTTGGGTGTGCGTCCAACCTTGCATGACGTTGCGCAGGGCGAAGGCATAATAAGTCTGTTGTTCGTGGCTCCTGGCCGAATCGAGTAACGGTATTGTCTTTGCGACCAGGTGTGGCGCGTCCAGATAGGCCAGCAAGGAACTAAGCTCGCGATTCAAGAGATCGCTCGATGCCGGGTATTGCGCCTCGAGGATTTCGATAATGTCATTGACTGCGTCCGCTTCGGGCTTGCCTTGTCGGATGAACGAGAGCGCCAGTATGCGCAGCGCTTCCAGTTTCTGCGACTCCGCAAGCTGATCGGGCGACCAGCGACCAAGGCTCGCGAGAATTTCCGTTTGCAGCGAGCGATCACCCTGTCGCACTAAAGCCAATAACGCGGTGAGAGAAGCTTCGAGGTGGGTCTCGCGCAGTGCGCGGTTTTTCCAGAGGCTCACGTCCTGGCGCTCAAGTGCGATCCGCGCGGCGTAACGAATCCAGCGGTCGGCGCTATTTAAATGCGGCCAAAGAAAATCAATGGCCGACGGGTCTGGGCGTCCATGAAAAGATTCCAGCTTATGACGCAATGCGCGCGCCGTTTTACCTTCGGACTCAGCTTGTGCTACGTTCGCATCGGGTAGTTCCGCAACGCGAGGGCCTGCATAGGTAACGCGATACAAACCCGATTGGGTGCCACGACCGCCGATGATAAAATACATGGCGCCGTCGCTGCCAAATTCCAGATCAGTTACCGGCAGTGGTTTGCCAGAGAGGAAGGATTCGGAGGTCGCAGTGTAGGTAGCGCCTTGCGGTGTCAGATGCACCGCGAGAATTCGACCGTAGGCCCAGTCCATAGCAAATAAGGCTTTTTTGTAACGTGGTGGGAATTGGCTGCGCGTGCCGAATTTCAGGCCGGTGGGTGAACCGAGACCAATATCCAAAGTTCCAGGAAGGCTGTCCGGATACCAGGCTGGCCATTTGGTGGTGCCTTCGCGAAAACCATACTCACCGCCGGAAACAAGGTGGGTAATGCGAGTGGGACGATACCAGGGCAGTCCAATATCCCATTCCATGTCGCTGTCGTAAGTGATCATTTCGCCGTCGGTGTTGAAATCGAAGTCGTAGGAATTACGGAGACCGCCGCAGATGATCTCCCATTTTTTCCCTTCTGCATCGGTGCGCGCCACGTAGCCATAGGGTACTTTCAATTTGTCAAAGAAGGTGGCGACGGGGTCCATGATTCGCGGCAACAAATGATCCTCCTGATAATTCCGGTGTGGTGAATCAGACAGAACACCTTCCGGCGGGCGGGTGTTGTTTCCGTTGATGAGATAGAGTTTTTTGTCCGGCCCTAAAAGGATGGCATGTTCGCCGTGTTCATTCGCGCCACCTTCAAACTTTTTCAGGAATTCCACCTCATCGAACTGGTCGTTGCCGCGGGTGTCGCGCAAGCGGTAAAGCCCAATGCCGTTCGGGCCTTGACCGCTGACATAAAGGCTGTCGAAGGCGTAGAGCAAACCCATTGCAGCGCCGACCGGCGTGTTGAGCGGTTCCAGCTTTTTGATGTGACCTATCTCGTCCAAAGCTACACGCAGCATCCCACCGTCAGTGTCCGAGTTGCGTTCCTGCGGCGAAATGATCAACCGCCCCTTGTTATCAATGGTCAGGCAAACCCAGGTTCCTTCGTCGGGTTGCGCAGAACGCAAAAGCTCGGCCTTGAAACCCGGCAACAATTGGAGTGATTCCGCCGCAGTGGCGAGAGCACCGAAAGCGAGCGGGCCCCAGGGTTGAACGCCAAGTTCTCCTTTGCCAGCCGGTTTCAACCAACCGGTGGTGGCAAATACCGTTTTTTCCCAACCGGGAGATTCGTTCGTTGAGCAAAGCCAGGTGGTGTCAGTCAGGATGGTACGTATTGATTTGTCCGCAAAGGTTAGTTCCAGGCGCAAGATGAAACCGGGATCCACGCCGTCACTGCGTCCACGCGCCGCAATGACGTTTTCGCCCGGCTTGATAACAGAGGTCACGTCCACCTTGACCGGCTTGTCCCAATGCTTGTTCGTCGCGACGAGCTGGCCATTGAGGTAAACGGTCATTTGCAAATCGACCGTCCCGATCAACTCCGCCTTGGCGACCGAACCTGCGACGTTGAAAGTTTTTCGGAAGAAGGTCGTTTCCCAACCGGAGTGTGGCGCACCGGCGTGTTCGAACCAAATCCATTCCGGCTCTTTAGCCGCAAGTCTGGTTGCGAAGCAAAACGCCGTGAAACAGACGAGAGCGCCGATGTAGATTTTTCTGCTTTTTTTGTCCATGTTTTGCGGCATGAGCCAAGTGTGCGATGAGAGCACAACAGCATGTCCGCACGTTATTCCAACGGCCCGGCTTTTTTGCGGCGCTCTTTCAACTCTTTCCAGGTGGTTAAAATAATTCCGCGCTCTTGAATCAGCTTCTTGACTGCGGGGTCCGTCAACGCCTTTGTGTCCGCCAGACGAGATTCGCTGGAGGTGGTGATCAACGGAAAATCTTCGGTAGGAATAGAGGCGTGAAAAAGAATCTCCGTCACACCAGGCTTTAGTTCCTTAAGGAGGGCAAGAAATTTTTCCGTTTTTTCCTCCTTCTTCCACCCGTAGGAACCCGTATGAAGATCATCAAGCACCGGAAGACCGGCGTCCCAAATTTTTTTAATCCAGGGACGAAGCTTGTCGATACCATCGCCGTTTTCCTGCATGGCGTAGGTACCCTTATCACTCATGGCAAGAATGGGGATTCCTTTTTCGATTCCAACCTTGGCGAAGCGCTCGAAGTAATCAGCCCGCGCAAAGAGAGTTCCCATGTGTGAATCCAAATGCGTGATGGGCAGGCCGAGCGTTTCAGCACGATCAATCTGAGCGCGGATTTCCGCTTCGATTTCGTCGGGCGTGGCATGGGTGGCCACCTTCACCACGTTTTGCCATAAGCAACCCTCCTCGTCCACCAGGCCCGGAACTTTGGGTTTGCCGGCCAGCGGCGGCCAGCGATAGAGACTCCATTCCGCCGTGAGCGTCAAATGGAGACCGCTGTCCACTTCGGGATGTTGCTTCAAATATTTTGCGATCTCGGGCACCCAAGGGCACGGCATCATGACGCTCCAGGAAGTCGCCACCCCTTTTTCCACCGTTTCGATGGCACCAAGATTGGAAGAGTGAGACATGCCGACATCGTCCACATGCAGAATGACAACGACATCCGTTGCCTTCCAACCCAGACGCTCAGCGAAGTTTTTGTCGGCATGCATGGTTTGTGCGAGAAATAAGGCGAGCAGGGTTAAAATCAAAGTATATTTTTTCATAAATTCTGGAATGAAAATGAGGTTGTTGGCCGGAAACATCTCTCGCATTGATTGACCATTACAAGCCAAAACGTAAAACGACATTCAAAGCACCTTGCACCGCCCCTTTTCTGTAAGAGCCTGTTTGAAAACTCATTTGGGCTTCAACCGGGCGGCGTTCGGAGTTCCGCCTTCAGGCGGTTTCCGCGCTCTGCCGCCTGAAGGCGCAACTCCATACCGGGGTTTTCAAACAGGCTCTGAGAGTCTGTTTGAAAAGTTACAGCCGACGTGAGGAGGCTTTGATTTCTTCCGTGTGTGGGCGCGCACTGCCAGTTCCCACTAATTCCACCGATATTTTATGGGAGGTTGGTATCACAATTCATCCTCCCGCTCGGCGTAAAACAATTGGTATGCGCGGTCGTAATCCGCCTCCGGAACCATGACTTTGGCGAGACGATTCAAATCTTCATCGTCATTGGGCAAATTTGGATTTTCAAATTCCTGCTGCGCGATGATGCCGTGTTTTTCCAGCATCATCACCAGCATCTCAACATTAATGATGGGGCCGGTGTAAAATAGTTTCACGCTACTTTGAGTTTTTGCCGTGGGCCGCTTCGTGGACGCGTTCCAAAATCACTTCGGCAAGGCGCGGTTCGCTGCCGATGCTGGCGGAATACCAGAGGCGTTTGCCCTGTTTCTCGGTGGGATTGCGCCACGTCGGTTGTCCAAGTTTGAAACGTTCCTGAACCATTTTTTCCGGCTCGCCCAGCATCACGGGGATGTCCTCGAAGGAATGCAAACCGTCGCTGATGAAAAACGGGACCATTACGATATTTTTCGTTTGCGCAAGCCGGTAGCAATCAGCAATGCGCGGCTCTTCTTCCATGAAAACGGGGTGAACGGCGGCGTAAATATGCTTCGTTCTAATCAACTCAACCTGATGCTCGATGGCTTTGCGGGAATTATCATTTTGGCTCGTGCCATGCCCAGCGATGAAGAGCGTCGTTTCAGAAGGCTTTGGTTCGCGCGGAAAAGGAAAATTTTGAACCACGTCCAAGGCGCGGGCGAGCAAGACCTCAGTCATGCTGTCGTGCGTGCCGACGGGGCCGCAGTAAAACAGAGTTTGTTCGCCGAGCTGTTGCACTCGATCAAAGTTTTGAGTTTTGAGTTTTGGGTTTTGAGTTAAAAAACCTAATTCTCGCGGAATGACTTCCTCGGAGAAATAGCCTTCGCTGATAAACAGAGGAACGATGAAAACTCTCGGCGCAAAGATTCCGAGCAAAACTTGCGCGACATACGGTTCCTGCTTCCAAAATGTTTCATGGACTTGCGCAAAGATTTTGCGGCGGCGCAATTCATCGGCTTGCTGATAAGTGGGCGCGGCGGAATCGGCGTTTACCGTCGAGCCGTGAGCGACCAGAACCAAAGCCGCGTCTGAAAAATCTTCTGTCACAGTGAAATAAACCACCAAGCCTCGACGACACAAAGGGAATTGTGGCGGCTTTGGTGGAGTGCGATGGAATCAGTGTGGCAAATCGAACCGAGCCGGGTTTGTCAAAGCGGACTCGATTTTGCGATTGCCCCAATCCCTTCTGCTGTTTACCAATAGCCAACAATGTTCAAAATCTCTCATCTCGTTTTCTCGTTGGCCTTTTTCTCCATCGCTGTTCAAGCGCAAGTTCCTGAATGGATCTGGCATCCCAACAATGGCGCGAAACCAGGCGATAATGAGGTCCGCTTTTTCCGCAAGACGTTCACTTTAGAAACCATGCCGAAAAAGGCCGTTCTCATGGCCGCGGGCGACGATGAAATGGAAATATGGATCAACGACGAAAAAGTGTTCAGCGTCAAGGGTTGGAACGAGGCAAAATATTCCGACGTCACCAAAAAGCTCATGGCCGGAGAAAACATGATCGCCATCCGCGGACGCAGTGAAAGCGGCGACGCGGCCATTCTCGCTCGAATTGAAATGGACTATCCCAGAAATAAAAGATCAATGGTAATTACCGATGCCAGTTGGCAGGCCACCGATCGGGAGCAAAAGGATTGGGAGAAGCGTGATTTCAAAGTGGGCGGCGAATGGACTTCTGCAAAAAGTCGCGGCAAACTTGGAGTGGCACCATGGGGGGACGTGATAAAACCGGTAGCAGCCACAGCGGTTGACACCTTGACCGTCCTGTCGGGGTTCAATGTTGAACTCCTCCACTCCGCGCAACCGGGCGAAGGCACATGGATTTGCATGACCGCCGATAATAAAGGTCGCTTGATCGTTTCACCGCAGCAAGACGATTTACCCCTCTTCCGCATCACCCTCAAACGATCTGGCAAAATTGAAAAAATCGAGCCGATTCCCGCCCCGATGCACCAGGCGATGGGGTTGCTCTATG
>JBKJOA010000293.1:0-3419 GCA_046593365.1 Limisphaerales bacterium | reverse complement strand
AAAATTATGGCGCTGATCGGCACACCATTGGGGTCGTTTGCCTCGGACGCCAGCATGGGATTGTTCATCATCGGTGCGGCAAAACGACTGTTGGGATGCGCGGCTTTTTCTTTTGATTCTGGTGTCCAACGATTTCCTTTCCAGTCGGTTAATTCCTTCGGTGGCGTTTCATCTTTTCCTTCCCACCAAACATCCAAATCCGGGGTGAGTGCGACGTTGGTATAAATCGTGTCGTGCGAAATCGTCCGCATCGCGTTTGGGTTCGTCTGAAAATTGGTGCCCGGCGCAACTCCAAAATAACCCGCCTCGGGATTGATCGCGTAGAGCCGCCCGTCGGCCCCAGGCTTCATCCAGGCAATGTCGTCACCGACCGTCCAAATTTTCCAGCCTTTGAAATGTGGGGGCGGAATCATCATCGCAAAATTAGTTTTCCCGCACGAGCTGGGAAACGCGGCGGCCACGTAGGTTTTTTCCCCGGAAGGTGATTCAACCCCCAGAACGAGCATGTGCTCAGCCAGCCAACCTTCTTTACGTCCGAGATAAGAACCAATGCGGAGCGCCAGACATTTTTTCCCGAGCAAAACATTGCCTCCATAATTTGAGCCGGTGGAGATGATCGTGTTGTCCTCGGGAAAATGCGCGATGAACCGCTTGTCGGGACTCAAGTCCAACATGCAATGAAGTCCGCGATTGAAATCTTCGCTTTCGCCAAGATGTTCGTCAGCGACCTGACCCATTCGTGTCATGATTCGCATGCTCAACACGACGTAAATCGAATCTGTCAGCTCGATACCAACTTTTGTCATGGGAGAACCAGCAGGTCCCATAAGATAGGGCACGACATACATGGTTTTACCCGCCATCGCGCCAGCGCAAAGAGCGTGGAGCTTGGAATACATCTGCTTTGGCGGTGCCCAATTGTTGGTTGGCCCGGCTTCCTCTTTCGTGTCTGTGCAAATGTAGGTGCATTGTTCCACGCGCGCGACATCGCTGGGATGTGATCGGTGATAATAACAGCCAGGCAGTTTTTCCTGATTCAGTTTGATGAGAATGCCCTGCGCGACCGCCTTCTCTGTGAGCATTTCCTTTTCGGATTCCGAACCGTCGCACCAAAAAATATTTTCGGGACGGCAGATCCCGGCCATTTGGTTCACCCAATTAATGACCGCTTCGTTCCGGGAATTGCATTTGCTGTTTTTTAGTTCCATAAAAATTGTTGCATCAGCTAATTGATTGAAAGTCCCACGTCGAAACCGGCGAGCGGCACTCAGGAAAATAGTCCTGCATCACAACGTCAGCAAGTCACAACAGAAAGTGGATTCATTGCCCATGAGTTGCTCGCCGCAATTTTTTAGAATAAAAATGGAAAACAGGTCGCAAGTGAACTATCTATCCGCCTGTTTATCGTGCGAAAAAGAAATTGGATTTACAGTTCAATATTAATAGTGCTGCTCGCAGCCGTTGTTGGTTGCCAGAGCATTGGCTACTACAAACAGGCATTTTCCGGGCAGATGGAAATGCTTTCCAACCAGCAACCTATCCCGGCGCTGATTGAGAACCCGAACACGTCGCCAAAGTTGAAAGAGAAATTCAGACTGATTCTCGCTCTGCGCCAATTTGCTAAAACAAAACTCAATTTGCCCACTGGCAATCATTATCTTGCCTACGTGGACTTGCATCGGTCCAACGCCGTTTGGAATGTGTACGCCGCGCCAGAATTATCTCTCAAACCAAAATCGTGGTGGTTTCCGGTTGTGGGGAGCGTCTCTTACCGTGGCTATTTTTCTGAATCTGCCGCTCAGCGTTACGCCAATAAAATGCGAAAGAAAGGCTTGGATGTTTACGTTGGCGGAGTGGACGCTTATTCCACGCTTGGCTGGTTCAATGACCCTGTGCTGAACACGTTTATTGACGATTCGGAACGGCGTCTGGCTGCGCTGATTTTTCACGAACTTGCTCACCAACGGCTTTTTATTTCCGGGGATACGGACTTCAACGAAGCGTTTGCCACCGCGGTTGCCGAGGAAGGATTGCGCCGCTGGTTCGACGAAAAGAAAGATCCAATCGCCTTTCAAAAATATCAAAACGAACTCAAGCGCAAAAAACAGTTTGTCGATTTGATTCGTGTCACGCGTGATCGCCTTGCCAAGATTTACGAAACAAGTGGGCTGGCCGAGCCAGCATCGACAAAACGCAGGCAAAAACTTTTAGTTCTGCAAAAACTTCGGGAGGATTACGCCAAACTGAAACAGGAATGGAATGGCTACGACGGCTACGATGACTGGTTTGCGGGGCCACTGAATAATGCGCAACTCAACACCGTGGCGACTTACTACGATTTGGTTCCAGCCTTTCATCAATTGATCCACGAAGACGGTGGTGATCTCAATAAATTTTTCGAGCACACCAGACGGTTTGCGCGGATGTCAAAAGAGCAGCGTCACCGCACGCTGGCGCAGTTGAAAGTTACCCGGACAAATGAGTTTCTTGCTTCTCCTGAGCCTTCCAAAAAAGGCGCAGACCTTGCAATGTGAGCAACGGATCGACGCTCGAAATCTCTGGTAAATTGCGCGCCATGAGTTTTGCGTACCCGCCCGTGGCGACGACCGGTAAATCCGCACAATTTAATTTGCGTTTGAGTTCCTGGAGCAACTCGCGCACTAGGCCGCGATAACCGTGAACCGCGCCAATCAGCATGGCTTGCCTTGTATTTTTGCCGATAATCGCAGTGACCTCGCGGATTTTAATTTTCGGCAGGAGCGCGGTTTTTTCATGCAGGTAATCCGTCATGGCCGCGAGACCCGGCGCGATAATTCCTCCTACGTAATTGCCTTTTGCATCAACCACATCAAAGGTCACGGCCGTGCCAAAATCGACGACAACGGAAGGCGCTCCAAAAAAATGTTTCGCCGCCAGAGCATTGGCAATACGATCCGGCCCAATTGTTTCGGGCTTGGGATAATCTATTCCTATACCTGTGACGCTTTTGTTCGTTAGCTCAAAACATTTAACTTTCAACTGTTCGTGACACAATGAATGCGCGAACGGAGTAGCGCGAGGAACAACACTGCAAACCGCCGCCGCCTCGATTTGTTTTCCACGAAGAAAACTGACCGTTAGCTTCTTCGCACGTCCAGTAAACCACGCGGCGGTTGGAATGTTCGACTGTTTGACCACCCCGTTGGCGTGCGCCAGGCCAAGATGCGTATTCGTGTTTCCAATATCGAGAAGTAGAGTCATTACCGCGAAATTTGCGAATTGGTTGTTTCCATCAGGAGCGGTTCTGGAGTCTTAGGTATTTTCTTTTTTGATTTTTTACCAACCTTCGAACCGGCCTTGAAGAAACTGTCGAAGTCGAGTGCGCCCGACAAGCCCGCTTTTAAAATCAAAACAACACCTGCTGTTTGAAAATCCAGTTC